>CAZOZD010000109.1:0-7429 GCA_964584195.1 uncultured Burkholderiales bacterium | reverse complement strand
CCCTTCTTGCCCCGGTCGCCGCCCGACAGCAGCTGGGTGAGCACATCGTTAAGCTCGCGCAAGGCCAGGGGCTGGACCCCTTCCAGGGTAGCGATGCGCAACAGCACGTCGTTGCGCAGACGCTCGACGAACAGGTTGAGCACCTCGCTGGCATGGTCGGAATCAAGATGGACCAGAATGGTGGCGATGATCTGCGGATGTTCATTGCGGATCATCTCGGCGATCGACTGGGCATCCATCCACTTCAGGCTCTCGATCCCGGCATTGTCGTTGCCCTGCAGGATGCGGTCGAGCAGGTTGGCCGCCTTGTCGTCACCCAGGGCCTTGGTGAGCACGGTACGGATGTACTCGTCGGAATCGGCGAGACTGACCCGGCCCACGGTCTCGAGCTGGAAATCCTTGAGCACCTCCTCGATGCCCTCGCGATTGATGTTGCCGATGTTCGCCATCGCGGTGCCCAGCTTGTGCACCTCCTTCGGACTGAGGTGCTTGAACACCTCGGCCGCCTCGTCATGTCCCAGGGCGAGCATCAGGATGGCGCTGCGCTGCAAGCCTTCGTCGCTCATTCCTTGTTCATCCATTCCTTGACGATTTCGGCCACCACCTTGGGGTTTTCCTTGGCGAACTCACGCGTCTTGCGCAGATGCTCGCCATAAGAATCGGCGGCTGCGGCCGCGGCAGCGACCTCCTGCTCCATTTCCGACATGGCACCGACCGGAACCGTACCGCCTTCAGGCGTAGCTGCCTCGACCGGCTTCATGAGGTCGCGCAACAATGGGCGCAGCACCCCGAACACGAGATAGAAGGCAAGCCCGAACACCAAAAGGTTCTTGATGATCTCCTTCACCAAGGCCATGCTCTCGGCATCCTTCCAGATGGGCAAGTCGGCGGTCTCGGGCTGGCTGTCGGTGAATGCGGCATTGACCACGTTGACCGTGTCGCCGCGGGCGGCGTTGAACCCCATCGCCTCCTTGACCAGATTGTTGATCTTTTCCAGTTCGGCGTCCGACAACGGCGCAGGCTGGGGGTTGTCGGGATTGTTGCTGGGCCGGTAGTTCACCACCACCGCCACGGAAAGACGCTTGATGCGCCCCAGCGGTTCGCGTACATGACGTATGGTCTTGTCCAGCTCGAAGTTGGTGGTGCTCTCCCGTCGCATCGGGCCCGACTGGGCATTGGCCTGGGCATTGGCACCGGCGTCAGCCCCGCCGGGTGTCTCGAACGGCGCGGCTGCGGGCCCCGGCGGCCGGTTGGAAAAGGCACCCGGAACACCTTCGGCCCCAGCCCCGCTCCCCATGTCGAGGACCGACTGCTGACTGCGCACGGCCTGGTTCTCCGGCGCCGGATTGGGCTTGAAGGTCTCGCTGGTGAATTCGCTCTCGGAGAAGTCGAGATCGGCACGAACTTCCGACTTGACATTGCCATTGCCGACGATGGGCACAACGATGGCCTCGATGCGATTGGCGTAATAAGCCTCCATCTCGCGCAGGTAATCGAGCTGGCTGGTGTTCAGCCCCTGCGGGGAGCCCCCCTGGTTGCGCGCGGAGAGCAGGTTGCCGGCCTGGTCGATCACCGTGATGTTGGCCGGATTAAGCTCCGGAACACTGCTCGACACCAGATGGACGATGGCATTGACCTGGGCCGGGTCCAGGCTTCGACCGGCGAACAGGTTGACCATGACCGAAGCGGATGGCTTCTGCTTGTCGCGGATGAACACCGAGGGTTTGGGGATGGCCAGGTGCACCCGCGCCGACTCGACCGGTGCCAGCGCCTGGATGGTGCGGGCGAGTTCACCCTCGAGCGCGCGCTGGTAGGTAACCTGCTCCTGGAACTGGGTCATGCCCAGCTTGGTGGCGTCCATGATCTCGAAACCCACCGCACCGCCGCGCGGAATCCCCTGCGAGGCGAGGGTGAAGCGCAGATCGTAGACCTGGCTGGCCGGCACCATGATGGCGCCGCCAGGCTCGATCTTGTAGGGCACGTTCATCTGCTGCAGGGTGGTGACCACGGTACCGGCGTCGCGCTCCGAAAGATTGGAGAACAGCACGCGATACTCGGGCGCCCGCGCCCACAGCATGAGACCGACGACCAGGGCGATCGACGCAGCCACAGCCACCAGGATCCCGAGCTTGCGGGGCGCCGGCAGCTGATTGAAACGTTGGATGAAATTAGCGAAGGCCTGCTGAGGATCGAGGGCCATGAGCCGGACGCCCCCTCATCAGACTTGCATGCTCATGATTTCCTGGTAGGCGGAAACCAGCTTGTTCCGGACCTGGACCATGGTCTGGAACGACAGACTGGCCTTCTGCAACGACAGCACCACATCCTGCAGGTTTGCGTCGGGATCACCGCCAGCGAACTGCTGCGCCAGATCCTTGGCTTCGTTGCGGGCGGTGTTGACCTCGCTCACGGCGGCCTGCAACAAGGCAGCGAAGTCCTGCTCCGGCGCCGGCTGGGCGGCCGAGGGCGCGCCAGCCGCCTGCGCCGCAACAGCGCGCAGCTGGCTGACCATCTGATCAATGCCCTGGTTCGTCATTTGCCGGTCTCCTCACCACTTTCCGCATTATAGGTGTTTGCACACGGCTTTTCATCTTCTTCGCGATAGCGCTGCAACTTGTAGCGCAAGGCCCGCTCGCTGATGCCCAGCATCTCGGCGGTTCGCTTGCGCGAACCATTGAGACGGGCCAGGGTTTCCAGGATCATGGTCTTTTCCATGTCGCGTATCGGGACCGCCGCGGCAGGCGCCGCTTCACGCGTCACCGACGCCGGTACGGCCGGATCGGCCGGGACGATGCGTGGCAGCATGAGATGATCGGGCTCGATGAGCGCCCCCGGCGCCAGGATCATGGCGCGCTGGACGACGTTGCCCAGCTCGCGGATGTTTCCGGGCCAATCGTGTTCAAGCAAACGTGCCTCGGCGGCGGGTGACAACATCAAACCGGTGCGGCCGACCACAGCCGCGTAGGCATGCAGGAAATGACGGGCCAACGCCGGGATGTCGGCGCGCCGCTCACGCAAGGGCGGGATCGCCAGAGGAAATACGTTGAGGCGGTAATACAGATCCTCGCGAAAATGCCCCTGACGTACCCAGCTCTCCAGGTCGCGGTTGCTGGCCGCCAACACGCGCACATCCAGGTCGATCGGCGTCCGGCCGCCGACCCGCTCCACCACCCGTTCCTGCAACACGCGCAACAGCTTGACCTGCATCGGCATCGGGATCTCGGACACCTCGTCGAGCAGCAGCGTACCCCCGCGGGCCTGCTCGAACTTGCCCGGCTGACTGCCGACCGCACCGGTGAACGCGCCCTTTTCATGACCGAACAGGGTCGCCTCGACCAGGTTTTCGGGAATCGCGGCACAATTCACCGCCACGAACGGCCCTTTGGCACGGGCCGAATGACGGTGCAGGAAGCGAGCGATCACTTCCTTTCCAACACCCGATTCCCCGGTAAGCAGGACCGTAGCCTCAGTCGCCGCGACACGTTCGGCCAGCGCCAAAAGGGCGCGCGTGGCAGGGGCCTCGGCCACCACCACATCCTCGGTGCCGGCAGCAGGATTGCGCAGATGGCGTGCGATCACGGCGACCAAGCGATCGGGGTCGAATGGCTTGGGCAGGTAGTCGGCTGCGCCATCCCGCATCGCCTCCACCGCCTTTTCGATCTGACCATAGGCGGTCATCAACACCACCGGCAAGCCAGGCCGACGCGCCTTCAGCGTGCGCAGCAGGTCGTGACCATTCATGCCCGGCATCTGCACGTCGGACAACACCAAGCCGACGTTGGCCTGATCGAGGCGCGCCAGAGCCTGCTCCGCATCAGGCGCCTCCAGCACACGGTAGCCGGACAGATCCAAGGTATCGACGAGCGCCTCGCGCAGGGCCGCGTCATCCTCAACCACAAGCACGGCGGACAGGTGGGCGCTTGCACTCATGCCGGATGCGACTCCTGACGACGGGGCAGGAACAGGCTGAATACACTGCCCTGACCCGGCTGCGAGTGCAGCTCCACCCAACCGCCATGCGCCTCGGCGGCCTGTTTGACGATGGCGAGTCCCAGGCCGCTGCCCTCGCCGCGGGTGGTATAGAACGGCTCGAACAGGCGCGCCTGCTCGGCGGGGTCGATGCCGGGACCGGCATCGCGCACATGGAAGCCGAGAAAGGCGCCGCCCGACGCCGCCTCGATTGCCACCGTGGCGCCATCCGGACTGGCCTGCACGGCATTTTCGATCAGGTTGATGAGCGCCCCCTGCACGGCCTGTCGATCGGCCTCCATCTCGAGGTCGGGCTCGGCCAGACTTACCGCCAGATGCACACCAAGCCGATGGGCCTGCGGCTCCATGACCTGAACCAGGTCCTCGACCAGTTCGCGCAATGTGAAACGGCTGGGCACCCCTTGCTGCCCCTTCACGAACAACAGCATGTCCTGGATGAGCCGCTCCAGATAAAGCAGGCGGGCCCGGGTCTTGTCCGCAAAACGCAACCGCTCCGTCTCACCCAGACCCGGGCGGGCAAGGTGGCCGACATAGAGCAGGGCGGCCGCGAGCGGCGTGCGCAACTGATGGGCCAGCTTGGCGGCCACCTCGCCCAGCAGGGACAGGCGTTCGCGCCGTGCCAGCTCGCCATTCGCAGCGGCGAGCTCGGCCGATAGCCGGGCCACCTGGCCCTGCAATTCCTCATAGGCCTCGGCCAGACGGGCCGAGGTCTGGCTGAACAGCTCGAAGGCCTCGCGCAGCTCACCGGCGTCGTGGACATCCTTGTCGGGTAAGGTCACATGCATATCCGGGCGCAAATTTCGGCCATAATAACAAACCCCCCCGACTCCTGCCCGACCCGGCGCCATGGCCGATCAGGCCATGAACCGACCAGGCGATGCGCGGGCGGGGCTTTTCAGTCGCGGATTTAGTCGAAATAATGGCGATCGACTCGTCCTTGCCAGGCAGCATGCAGGCATGTATCCATTTCATTCCGGCCCTATGAGTGCGGGGAACTAACATCATGTCGGATCTACTACGGCGCATCGACGCCCGCACCAAGCTGGCGGGCGCCAACAAACTGGAAATCCTGCTGTTCACCCTGGGCACCGACCTCGCCACCGGGCGCAAGGAGACCTTCGGCATCAACGTATTCAAGGTGCGCGAGGTGATGCGCATCCCGGAGATCACCCGGGCGCCGGAGATGCCCCCCTCGGTGGAAGGCATGATCAGCCTGCGCGGCAACCTGGTGCCGGTGGTGGATCTGGCCAAGTACATCGGCATCCAGACCGATACCGAACCGAGCATCATGATCGTCACCGAGTACAACGGCAACACCCAGGGCTTCCTGGTCGGCGAGGTCGACACCATCCTGCGCCTGGACTGGTCCGAGATGCGTGTGCCGCCGGCCATGCTCACCGCGCAGATGGGCGGCCTGGTGGTGGCGGTGACCGAACTGAAGGACAAGCGCCTGGTGATGATGCTGGACGTGGAGAAGATCCTCGCCGAGACGACCAATGTCGATGACAGCCACCTGTTCGCCGCACTGGCACCCCTCGACAAGCCCGACCGCACCGTACTCTATGCCGACGACTCGACCGTGGCCCGCAACCAGATCGAACGCACCCTCGGCGCACTCGGCATCCACGGCATCGCCTGCATCAACGGTGCCCGCGCCTGGGACGAATTGCAAAAGGTTGCATCCCAGGCTGATCTCGCCGGGCGGCCGGTATCCGACTACGTCCAGCTGGTGCTCACCGATGTCGAGATGCCCGAGATGGATGGCTATGTGCTGACCAAGAGCATCAAGTCCGATCCCCGCTTCAAGGGCATTCCCGTGCTCATGCACTCCTCCCTGTCCTCGGAAGCCAACCGGGCCCTGGGGATCTCGGTGGGGGTGGATGAGTACGTGCCCAAGTTCGAACCGCATCGCCTCGCCGAGGTACTCGGCCGCATGATCAAGTGAACCGGAGTCCGCGATGAACACCCTGAATTCGCCCCGCCTGCTCGACGCCATCGACGGCCGCACCAAGCTCGCCGGCTCCAATAAGATGGAGCTCCTGCTGTTCTCGCTCGGAACCGACGAGATCTTCGGCATCAACGTGTTCAAGGTGCGCGAGGTGTCACCCACCCCGCCCATCACCCTGACGCCGAACATGCCGGCTGGCGTGGAAGGCGTGATCTCGCTGCGCGGCAGCATCATTCCGGTGATCTCGCTGGTTCAATTCGTCAAGCTCGACAATGCCCCCGCGGGCATCGGCGAGACCATGATCGTCACCGAATTCTCGCGCCATACCCAAGGTTTCCTGGTCAAGGACGTGGACCGCATCATCCGCGTCGACTGGGAGCGGGTGAAACCCCCGGAGAACATGCTGGCTGGCCAGGATGGCCTGATCACCGCCATCACCGAGCTGGACGACGGTCGACTGGTATCGATCCTCGACGTCGAGCGCATCCTGTCCGAGGTGCTGGGCGAGAAGATCATGCCCAGCCTGCCGCAGATCGAGAGCATGGCGGAGACCACCGTGTTCTTCGCCGACGACTCGGCAGTAGCGCGCAAGGAGATCGTGTCGGTGCTCGACAACATCGGCATCAAGTACATCCAGGCCAACGACGGGCTCGAAGCCTGGAAGAAACTCCAGGGCATCGCCTCGCGCGCATCCAACGAGGCCGGCTCGGTGCGCCAGTTCGTGCAGCTGATCCTGGTCGACGCCGAGATGCCGGAGATGGACGGCTACGTGCTGACCCGCAACATCAAGTCGGACAACCGGTTCGCCGGCATTCCCGTGGTGATGCACTCATCGCTGTCCTCGGAGGCCAACCGCACCATGGGGCAGAAGGTTGGGGTGGACGCCTATGTCGCAAAGTTCGACCCCGCCGTGCTGGCCGATACGCTGGTCGCTTTGCTGAAACGATGAACGGCAACTTCGCTACAATGCCGGATAGCTCAGGACGTATCCATTAAGGACCCCGAATGGCCGACAAGAATCTCAAATTTCTGGTGGTCGACGATTTTTCCACCATGCGACGCATCGTCCGCAACCTGCTCAAGGAGCTCGGCTACACCAATGTCGAGGAAGCCGAGGACGGCGCGGTCGCATTGCAGAAGCTCAAGGCGGGCGGCAACTTCCAGTTCGTCGTCACCGACTGGAACATGCCCAACATGACCGGTATCGAGCTGCTCAAGAACATCCGCGCCGATGCCACGCTCAAGCACCTGCCGGTGCTGATGATCACCGCCGAGGCGAAGAAGGAAAACATCATCGAAGCGGCGCAGAACGGCGCATCCGGCTACATCGTCAAGCCGTTCACCGCCGGAACCCTGGAAGAGAAACTGGGCAAGATCTTCGAAAAGTACGGCATGTGAGGCCCATGTTTCCACGATCCACAACCCCTGGGAGGACTCGATGAGCGGCGACTCGCCCGAGCTGGAGGCCCTGTTCGAAAGCGTCGCGGCCCC
>CAZOZD010000108.1:0-7446 GCA_964584195.1 uncultured Burkholderiales bacterium | reverse complement strand
CGCGCCGGACAAGACCGCTTCCGTGCACTTCATGCGTTTTGAACTCGGCCCGGAGATGATTGCCGCGGTCAAGGCGGGCGCCGGCATCGAGGCCGGCATCGATCATCCGGAATGCCGGGTCGAGCGGAGCGTGCCGGCGGCGGTGCGTGATTCCCTCGCCGCCGATCTGGCCTGACCCCCCTTGCCTCGATGACCCTCACCGAACTCAAGTATGTACTCGCCGTGGCGCGCGAACGGCATTTCGGTCGTGCCGCAGAAAGCTGCTTCGTTGCCCAGCCCACCCTGTCGGTGGCGATCAGGAAGCTGGAAGACGAGCTTGGGGTGATGCTGTTCGAACGCGGTGGCGGTGGCGAGATCGCCATCACGCCCGCCGGCGAGCGGGTGGTGGAACAGGCCGCGCGCATCTTCGAACTGGTCGACGGCATCCGGGACGTGGCGCGCGCCGCGCGTGAGGAGCTCGATGGCCCCTTGCGGCTGGGCGCCATCTACACCATTGCCCCATACCTGCTGCCCGAGCTGATTCCGGTCATGCACCGCGATCATCCACGCATGCCGCTCCTGCTCGAGGAAAACTACACCCGGGTGCTGACCGAGCGGCTGAAGAAGGGCGAGGTCGATGTCATCCTGATCGCCACTCCGGTTGACGATCCCGGCCTGCTCACCCGGCCGCTCTACGATGAACCCTTCGTCGTCGCCCTGCCGGCCGATCACCCCTTGCGGCGCAAGAAGCAGGTCGCCAGTGCGGACCTGGAGACCGAGAACATGCTGCTGCTTGGCAGCGGCCATTGTTTCCGCGATCAGGTGCTGCAAGCCTGCCCGGCCCTCAACCGGTCCGCCAGCGGCCTGGCCAAGACCCTGGAGAGCAGTTCGCTGGAGACCATCCGCCACATGGTGGCGAGCGGGGTCGGCATGACCGTGTTGCCCTGCACTGCCACCCGCCTGCACAACAGCAGCCACGGCCTCATTGCCCTGCGGCCGTTCAAGGGCCCGCCGCCCACCCGCCAGGTGGCCCTGGCCTGGCGGCGCAATTTCCCCCGCCCGCGTGCCATCGACGCCTTGCATCAGGCGGTCATGGCGTGCGATCTGCCCTGCGTGTACATGATCGATTGACCCTAAATCCCGTAGTAGGAACGAGCGCTTTGCGTTCACTCACCCTCAGCCGCCGCTTCCTGTTTGCAGCGAGCGAGCGCTGGCGCGAGGACAACACGGAACACGAGCACTATTCGGACTCGGGTGGAAAATCGGGCGGCCAGAAGGAGAAGCTGGCCTACACCATTCTTGCCGCCAGCCTGGCCTACCAGTTCGGTTTGGAATGGGGTGCAGTGCGTTCCCGTTTCTTCCGTTTCGTGGTCATCGACGAGGCGTTCGGGCGCGGCTCGGACGAGTCGGCGCAATACGGTTTGAAGCTGTTCCGGCAACTCAATCTGCAACTGCTGATCGTTACGCCGTTGCAGAAGATCCACATCATCGAGCCCTTTGTGTCCGGCGTGGGGTTCGTGCACAACGAGGGCGGCCGGGCCTCAAGATTGCGCAATCTTTCCATTGCGGAATGCCGGCAGTTTCAGCCATCTGGCCATCGAGGTGCGACGGGTATTCATCACCGAAAATGAAACCAACTTCCTGGCTTTGCCAAGCATGCCGGGCGCGATTGTCATCTTTGGCTCCGGATACGGTTGGGATGCGCTCGCCCAGGCCCGATGGCTGGAGCGGTGCGCCATCCATTACTGGGGCGACATCGACACCCATGGCTTTGCCATTCTGGATCAACTGCGGAAGTGCTTCAGCCATGTCGACTCGTTCCTCATGGATCGAGCCTCGCTCGATGCCCACATTGCTTTCTGGGGACGAGAAGACAAGCCACAACGGGGCGATTTGCACAGGCTTACAGCGGAGGAGTCGGGCCTGTATGACGACCTGCGCAACGACCGTATCCGTGAAGGACTCCGGCTGGAGCAGGAGCATCTGAGCTTTGCCTGGGTGCGGGAGCGGATGGATCGGCTGTTGTGAGCCATGGCCGTCATTTCGGCAGGTGTCACTCATTCTCCGCGGGCACATAGATGTAATGGCTCATGGGGGCCTGCCATAGCTGGGCGCCGAAGTCGTTTGCGGGGGCGCTGAATCCGAGGCTCAGGACGATGCGCGTCACCCGTTCCCGGCCGGGCCGGGGCAGGCGCGCCAGCCAGTCCTGCCCGACCGGAATCTCGATCCGGGCTTCGCTGACGCCACGGCCGTCGGCATGATCCGCCCGGGCATCGAGTGGGGGCAGGGGGCCGCAGGCTTCGGCGTGCCGGGCAAGACGGGCCGGGGCATCGCTGGCCTTGCGGGCCAGTGCATCGAATGTGGCGATCAGCTCGGCGCGGGGGCCGCAGACCGCGTGCATGCGGGCAGTGACCGCCCAGCCGGGCGGGATGGGCGGGGTGCCGGCGAGGTCGAAGCCTACGCGGAGGACGAGGGGCGTGTCCCGACCGATCGCGTCGGCGGGGGGCTGCCATTGCACGCGCCAGTGCCGGGTGAGGTTTTCCCGCGTCTCGCGCCCGTCCTCGCCCGGCCGCCAGCGCCAGCCGTCGATGAAGCCGTGCACGCCATGCTCGCGGGCGCGCAGGCCGTGACCACTGAGCAGGATGGGCGGGGCGCTCCGTTCTGCGTCGGTCCGGGCGATCCGGGCCAGTGCCTCGCCTTGGGGAAGGGCATGGATGACCCGGCGCAGTGTCCAGCGGTGTGCCGCGGATGCGGGGAGGGCCTGGGCAGGCGTGGTTTCGGCTACGATCTCGGCCGCGCTCGCGGGCGCGGCCCGGTTCAGGCTGAGGCCGGCCGGCATTTCGGGTAGGCGCGGCGCCGGGCCTTCACTGGCCAGCACCAGGGAGCGGGGCGCATCGTGGCCGAGCCGGGCGAGCAGGGCCGCGACGGGCGCGGGCACGGATTCGCCGGCCTCGGACAGCACGGCCAGCAGGTGGTGGGCGCGCTGCCCTTCCACGGTGGCGAGGTGGAACACGATGGCGTCGCTTTCCAGGCTGGGGCGCCGGCATGCCAGCCAGCGCCGGCCGGCGATGCTTTCCTCGAAGATGCGCGCCTGGCTACCGTACTGGGCACGCCAGCGTTGTTGCAACTGCTGGCGGAAGCGGGCTTCGTCCACCTTGAGTTCGGTGGTGTGGCGGGGAATGAACAGGGTGAGCGGGCGGCCGTCGCCAGTCCAGCGCAGGATGAAACTGTTCTGTGCCGCTTCCTCGCCCGGCTCGGCGCGTTGCCAGGCCGGGGAGGGGGAGAGCACCAGCTCGCCCAGGTGGATCGCGGCGGCCCGGCTGGCAAGGGGCACGATCAGTGTGGCGACACCGATCAGCAGCGCGATCAACGCCGCGACCGTCACAGGGTAAGCCCCGGGGCCCCGGTTTCCGGGATAATCCGCGTTCGCACTGTCCACGATTGCCATGTCCGTTCCTTCCCCAAGCCTGTCCTTGCCTACCTTACCCCAGATCGAATTTCCCGAGGAGCTTCCGGTCTGCGCCCGGCGCGCCGACATCGCCGCCGCATTGAGCGCGCATGCGGTGGTGATCGTGTGCGGCGAGACCGGTTCGGGCAAGACCACGCAACTGCCCAAGATCGCCTGGGCAGCGGGGCGGGGCCAGGTGCCGGGCGGGGCGCGCATCGGCATGACCCAGCCGCGCCGGATCGCCGCCAAGAGCGTGGCGCAACGTCTGGCGGAGGAAACACGTACCCGGCTGGGCGGGTTCATCGGCTGGCAGGTGCGATTCACGGACCAGGCCGGGCCGGAAAGCCGGATCAAGGTGATGACCGACGGCATCCTGCTCGCCGAGACCCAGTCCGACCCGGATTTCCGCGCCTATGACACGATCATCCTGGATGAGGCGCATGAACGCAGCCTGAACATCGACTTCCTGCTCGGCTACCTCAAGACCCTGTTGCCGCGCCGCCCGGACCTGAAGCTGATCGTGTCCTCCGCCACCCTGGAAGCGGAGCGTTTCTCGGCCTATTTCGGCGGCGCGCCGGTGGTCGAGGTGTCCGGCCGCACCTATCCGGTGGAGGTGCGCTGGCGGCCGCCCGCCGAGCGGACGCCGGGGCGCGAGGGGGAGGCCCGTCAGGCCGAGGAGGAGATTGACCAGGAGGCGGCGCTGCTCGACGCGGTCGACGAACTGGCGCGCGAGGGGCCGGGCGACATCCTCGTGTTCCTGCCCGGCGAACGCGAGATCCGTGAGGCGCAGGAGGCATTGCGCAAGCATCATCCGCCCGGCACCGAGATCCTGCCCCTGTTCGCGCGCCTGTCCGTGGCGGAGCAGGAACGCATCTTCCAGTCCCATTCCGGCCGCCGCATCGTGCTGGCCACCAACGTCGCCGAGACCTCGCTGACCGTGCCTGGCATCCGTTATGTGGTGGATACGGGTCTTGCGCGGGTGAAGCGCTATTCCATGCGCAACCGCATCGAGCAGTTGAAGACCGAGAAGGTGTCGCGGGCGGCGGCACGGCAGCGCGCGGGCCGCTGCGGCCGGGTGGCGGAGGGCATCTGCATTCGCCTCTATGACGAGGCGGATTTCATGGCCCGCCCGGCGCACACCACGCCGGAGCTGCTGCGTTCATCGCTGGCCGGCGTGATCCTGCGCATGAAGTCGCTGCGCCTGCCCGCCATTGCAGAGTTTCCATTCCTCGATCCACCCGAGCCGCGCCGGGTGAACGATGGCCAGGCGCTGTTGCGCGAGCTGGGTGCGCTCGACGAGGCGGACCGGCTGACCCGGGTTGGCCGCGAGCTGGCCCGCCTGCCGCTCGATCCCCGTATTGGCCGCATGCTGATCGCGGCGCGGGAGAAGGCCGTGCTGGCGGAGATGCTGGTGATCGCCGCCTATCTTTCGGTGCAGGACCCGCGCGAGCGGCCGCTCGACCGTCAGGAGGCCGCGGACCAGAAACACCGCCGCTTTGCCGACGGGAATTCGGATTTCGTCGCCATCCTCCGCCTCTGGGCGCATGTCGATGCGCTCAATGCCCAGCGCAAGTCGCAACGCAAGTTCCGCGACGGCCTGCGCGACGAGTTCATCTCGCCCAACCGGGTGCGCGAGTGGCGCGACGTGCATGGCCAGCTGGCCACCCAGGTGAAGGAGATGGGCTGGAAGGTGAGCGAACTGTCCATCGCTGGCGTCGCGGAGGAGGGCGAGGATTCCGCCCGCTTCGGCCAGTACGCGCCTTTGCATCAGGCCCTGTTGCCCGGTTTGCTTGGCAATATCGGCATGCTCACCGAGGCGGGCGACTATCTCGGCGCGCGTGGCATCCGCTTCCTGCCGTTCCCGGGCTCAGGGGTCAGGAAGAAACCGAAATGGGTGATGGCGGCGGAGATCGTCGAGACCCGGCGGGTCTATGCCCGCAGTCTGGCGCGCATCGAGCCGGAGTGGATCGAGCATGCCGGGCGCGATCTGCTCAAGATCAGCTACTCCGAACCGCACTGGGAAAAACGGCCGGCACACGTCGCCGCCGCCATGCGCGCCACCCTGTACGGCCTGCCGGTGGTGAACGGCCGCCGGGTGCATTACGGCCCGATCGATCCGGTCCGCGCCCGCGAACTGTTCATCCGCGCCCTGGTGGAGGGTGAGTATGAAAGCCGGGCCGACTTTTTCCGGCACAACCTGCGTCTGTGCGAACGGATCGACGCCGAGGCGCACCGCGCCCGCGACATCCGCCTGGCGGTGGACGAGGAGGATCTGTACCGCTTCTATGACGCCCGCATCCCCGAGGACATCTGCACCGGCGCCGGGTTCGAGAAATGGCTGCGCGAGGCTGAGGCGCAATCGCCGCGCCTGCTGCATCTGGCACGCGAGGATCTGATCCGCGAGCGGGGTGTGGACCCGCGCGCCTATCCGAAGGAAATCGATCTGAACGGGGTGCGCTTCGCGCTCGCCTACCGATTCGACCCCGGCGCGGACGACGATGGCGTCACCCTGCTGGTGCCGCTGGCGGCCCTCAATCAGGTGCCTCAGGCGCGCTGCGAATGGCTGGTGCCGGGCATGCTGGAGGAAAAGCTGACCGCGCTGATCCGCGCCCTGCCGCAGTCCCAGCGGCGCGCGTTCGTGCCGGTGCCGGATTTCGCCCGCGCCGCGGCGGCCGCCTTGACTCCGGACAACCGGCCGCTCACCGACGCGCTGGCGGATTTTCTCGCCCGTCGCACCGGCCAGGTCGTGCCGCGCGATGCCTGGCGGCCGGAAGTCCTGCCGCCGCATCTGGGCATGAACTTCCGGGTGCTCGATGGCCGCAACAACATCGTCGGCGAGGGGCGTGACCTGGCCGAGCTGCGCCGCCGGCATGGCGAGGCGGCCAGCACCAGTCTGCGTGAGGCGGTGGCCGGAGGCGAGCGCGAGGCGGTGGCCGGCTGGGATTTCGGCGACCTGCCCGGGCAGGTGACGCTCCGGCGCGGCGCACAAACGGTGGCCGCGTATCCCAGCCTGGTCGATGAAGGGGGACAGATCGGCCTGCGTCTGCTCGACAGCCCGGCGCAGGCCCGGCAAAAACACCGGCGCGGGGTGTGTCGGCTGCTCTGGAAGGTGTTTCCCGATCTTGCCCGCCAGAGCGGGAAGGACCTGGCCGCGCGGCTCAAGAGCGCGGCCATGCAGTATGGCCTGCTCGACAAGGGCCTGGGCCTCGATGCATTGCTCGCCGACGTGCTGGTGGCGGCAGCGCGCGCATTGCTGCCCGATGATCCGGCCGACCTGCGCTGCCAGAACGCATTCGACAGTGCTGCCGCCAGTGCCCGGCCGAAGCTGGCCGAGACCGCGCGGGAGATGGCGCGGCTGGCGGCGGAGTGCCTGGAGCATGGCCATCGCATGCGCCAGGCGCTGGAAAAGCCCCTGCCTTCGGCCGAGGCTGGCGCGGACATGCGCGCCCAGCTCGCGGCCTTGATCCAGCCCGGTTTCATGGCCGAGCTGCCGCCGCAGCGTCTCATGCATCTGCCACGCTACCTGCGCGCCATGGAGCGGCGTCTCGAAAGGCTGGCGCGCCAGCCGGCACGCGATGCTCAGGCCATGCAGTCGATGCGCCCGCTGCTCGTGGCCTGGCAGGCGCGTTGCCGGCGCGAGGCGGAGGCGGGCGGCATCGGTGCGGCGATGGAGGATTTCCGCTGGCGTCTGGAGGAGTTGCGGGTGTCGCTGTTCGCCCAGGAACTGAAGACACCCGAGCCGGTGTCGGTCAAACGCCTGGAGAAACTCTGGTCCGAATTGACCAGATAGACATTGCGTAGACATCACGGTCCGGTTTTCGGCTACGATTCGGCCAAATTACACCTACGTTTCGCGTGTCGACTGGATGGAGTGAGCATGGGACTGATCCGTATGCTGCAAGGCCGGGTAGTGGCCAAGGTTCTGGTGGTGGCCGCCATCGCCTTTTCGATCGAACTGGCGTTCAGCCTCATCTACGCCCATTACAGTGCCCGTAAATTGTCGGAGGAACTGATCGCCC
>CAZOZD010000107.1:4510-7525 GCA_964584195.1 uncultured Burkholderiales bacterium | reverse complement strand
CCAGGCGCACCCGCTGTTGCGGGTTGTCCGTCAACGCCAACTTGAACACCAGTCGGCTATCGGCATCCACCGCCAGGCCAGACCAGGCGGCGGGTTTGCCGCTTTTTCCGCGCCAATTCACCCAGCGTATCGATTGCAAAGTCTGGCTATCGAACAGGCCAGGGTGGAGTCGGTTCAACCATAAGGCTTCCTGACTTTCCAGGCGTGCCAGCGCATCCAGCCGGGAATGGCTGTCCGTCGCGCGCAGGAACTCGGCCAACTCCCGACCGATCGATTCATCCGCCACCGGCAGTTGCAGGCCTGCCACTCGGGTTTCCGCCGATTGCCGGTTGCCCTGGCTCGCCAGCAGGCGCTCCACCAAGCGGGCGGATTTCTCCAGATCATCCTCGTCCGGCTTGTCCTCCAACGCCACCGGCCACAGGCCGATTTCCGGCAAGGCCGCCCCAAGGCCTTCCAGGCTGTAGGCGGCGCGGCACAGATAGGCGAATTCGCGCCAAGGTGACAAAGCCTTGTTACGCGCCAGCCGTCGCGCCTTGGAGAGCGCCTTGTCGGCGAAGCCCTTGCCGCCATGCGCCAACTTGTCTCGCGCCAGGGCCTTCGCTTTGGCGAACAGTTCCGCCTCGGCGATTTCCCGCGCCGCGCTGTAGATGCCATCCATGCCTGCGCCAGCCTGAGCCGTATCGACGAGCAGCAGCACCGCCTCCGCCTTGTCCTCGCGCCATTCCACCGCCTGGTCGGCGGTGATTTCGCGGTTGGATTCCTCCATGCTCCGCCCCACCACGGCGATCCGCCAACCCTCCACCGAGAAACGACGATCCGCCGCCAGTTCCCGCGCCACTTCGCCGGGCAGGCAACGGATGAAGGCCATGCTGCCGGGGGATGGCGCGCCCAGCAGATCACGCAAGGCAAGCGCCAGGATGGGAGCGGCGTTTTCGTTCAGGGGCATATCAGTGCACTCCGAGGGTGGCGCGGGTGTGGCGCAGCAGGGCTTCCGCCTGGGCGAGGCATTCGGCGAGCAGCGCATCGCTGACACCGTCGCCGATGTAGTCGTTGAGATTGCGTTGTTTGCGCAGGGCATCGAGGACGATGACGGTGGCGTTGTCCAAAGCCAGGGTCAGCGGCAATGCTTGGATGGCGGTCTGGTGGTGGCCCGGCTCGCTGGTGGACGTGCGGAAACCCTTGGCCCAGAGCGCGGCCATCGCGCATTGCAGGATGGCCTTGTAGGCCGCATCGAAGCGGTTCTCCGCGCTGATCGAAGTGACCCTGGCGTCGGCCAGATTGCGTTCCGCCGCCGCCAGCAATTTCAGGATGTCCGCGCGGTCGGCTTCATGCCGCACCAGACGCCGGATCGCCAGCAAGTTTTCCAAGGTCATGCTCATCTCCCATCAGAAACAGTTTTTCGTTGTTCAACACCTCGGCGAGGAAACCATCGCGTTCTCTCACCTTCATCCGAAACTCGGCGGGCGACAGCACCACCGGGTTGATTTCCCGGCCGACCCGCTCTTGGACTGCATGCAGCGCAGCAACCGCTTCGGCGAAACCGATATCGCCCACCAACAAGACATCCACATCGCTGCGCGGCCCTTCCTCGCCGCGCGCCACCGAGCCGAACACCAGCGCCAACGCGAGCCGCCCACCCAAGCCTGCCAAGGCTTCCCGCAACACATCCGCCAGACCCGCCGTCTTGCGCAGAAGGCCGGCCAGTTCCGGAAAGACGGCGCAGTGCCGATTGGCGCCGTAATGCACCTGGTTACCCACCGCTTCCCGAATCAGCACCCCGGCCTGGGCGAGCCGTGCCAGTTCCTTGTGCAGCGTGCCGGCCGAAGTGCCGGTCAATCGAGCGATTTCCCGCACGTGGTAGCGCTGTTCCGGATGCAGCAACAGCAAGGCAAGCACCTTCTGGCGGTAGTCGCCGAACAATAGGGAGGCGAGCATTGTTGTAGCCGTTTCGGATACGATTGAAGCCGATCATGCTACAACAAAACGCGCCCGCAACTGCTTCATGGATTCCGCGTCATTCACCCCCACCAACAGTCCAAGGTCGCGCAGCCGCCGCTCCAGCCATTGCTTGTTGGCGCGCAGCAGGTCTTGGGGGATGGAAGCGCCGGGCGGTTCACGGTCCACATACAGCCCATAGTGGTCGCGCAGGATGTCGAGGAAACGGCGCAGGGTGAGCGGGCGCGCGGCTTTGCCTTCGCCGTCCTTGCGCAGATGGCGATGCACCAGGAAGTCCAGCAAGGCGTGGGACAGCACGATGGAACGCAGATCGATGGCCTTCTTGGTGCCGGCTTCGCTGCGGGAGACGCGGCGTTTGAAGGCAAGGCCGTTGGGACGGTTGGGCATGAGACTGCTGTCCAATGTTTTAGAAAACTGGTCCCCTTGTGCCTTGTAGCCCATCACTTCCACCAACGCCTCCGCCAACCTTAATGCCGGGTTGATCTGATCATTACGCAATGCCCGCACCACTTCCGGCGCCTCACCCGCCTGTTCAAGCTCATCCGACAGGCGGCCGCAATCTTCTTCCAGCCTTTCCAGGATGGATTCCGCCCGGTCGTGTCTTTCCCGATAAATCTCTCCAAGCAGGTTGAGCCAGGTGGTCGCGTCGGGTTGCCGAGGCGGAAGATCGTTCTTCAGTTTTGGATGGTGGCTGACCCGGTCATCCAGCACCCGAGCCAGCATCATCAGCACCGGCAAACGCTCGTAGCGGGCGAGTGCCTCGCTCATCGCCGCTTCCGAAACGTTACGCAGTTTGGTATCCAATCCGTGGGAGCAGTCCACGAACAAAGGCATCGGCTGCTGTTCCTTGGGGACGGTTCCGCTGCGTTCCCACTCGGCCAGACAAACCGTGGTGGAGAACAACAGATTGACCATGCCCAGCCCGATTCCCGCTTCCAGCATGGGCAGGAAGGCTTGGCGCGGCTGCGAGGCGCCATAGGCCTCGATGAAGGTAGCCAGATCGCCGCGCAGATACTTGGCAGCGGTCTTGGCGATGGGCCAGCGGTTGGGGATGTCCGC
>CAZOZD010000107.1:0-4410 GCA_964584195.1 uncultured Burkholderiales bacterium | reverse complement strand
ATGCCCCAGTTCATGCTCCTTGTTCTCCAGGCAATAGGTAAGCAGCAGGTCGGCCAGCATTTCCTTGCCGTGATCACCAGCGAAGCCATCGAAATCGCCGCCCGCGCGAGTGAGCAAACCACTTGCCACATCAGACAGCCGAGGTGGCTGAGCCTTGCCCTTGGCATCCAGCGGACCGAAGGTTTCGATGAAATGCCCCTTGCCGCGCCGGTGGCCCCAGCGCGCCATATAGAGCATGGCCGGCAACAGGCTGCCTACCTCGAAGTGCTGGGGTGTAAAAGGCAGCGCGGTGAAATAGTTGGCCGTCCACAGGTCCTTGGCGCGTGCCGGGGTCAACACGTTCTCGACGATGGTTTTCGTGTTCATGCCGCCTCCCGTACCAGTATTTGCCGCCCATCGCGCGCCTCCACCCGTACCCGGAACACGCTATCTTCGTCACCAGGATGCCAGCCATGCAGTTCGCGGGCATCTTCCTGGGCCAGGCGCTGGGTGAAGATTTCCAGATGGGCGAACACGCCTTCCTGGCCGGCGCCGGCCAACTGGGCGCCATCCTTCAGCGCCAGCAGCAGGTGGAACAGTTCCAACCCAATAGGCAGATGCTCTTCGCCGCCGGCCGCGTAGCGATAGCTCAGCAGCAGGTGGGTATGCAAGGTCTCCAGTCCCTCGGCGGTGCGCGGCAGTGGCGCTTCCAGATGGAACCGCTGCCAGGGTTTCACCACCCAGAAAGCACTTTCGGTGGGGGTGCGCGGCTGGATGCGCAGCGGCAGGCCGGACTCTCGGGCGAAAGCGGCTTCCGGCAGGTCTTCCAGACGGGCGATGCCCAGACATAAGTCATGGCAGAGGGCCTCACGCTCGTCATCGCTCATCAGCGGTACGCGGCGGAAACGGTGGAGATGGCGGCCGCCGAACAAGGGCAGCGCATCGCTGGGCAGCAGCAGCGCGGCGTAGCGCGCGTCGTCCCATTCGAACCAGGCGTGGCGGCGGGCGGAGGCCAAGGCGGTGACGATGTCGTCCGGGCCATGCGGGGTCTCTTTGAGCAGATGCCGATCCAGCAACGGGTTGCTGTCCAGCGCCGGGTCGAAGCGGGCGAGTTCCGCGAGCAGTTCGCCCTGGCGTTGTGGCGCATCGGCGGCGAAGGCCCGATCCCAATAGCGGGATGGCATCAATTCGGGGTTGGCATGGAGCTCGCCGCAGTCATGCACGCCGAAGAAGATGAAGGCCAGCGCCGCCCGGAGTTCCCGCGCGGTGATGTGGATTTCGCCGCGCAGATGGCAGGCTTGCAGGGCATCCGCCAGCCGCGCGCGTAGGCGGGGACTGACGTTGGGGTCACGCAAGGTCCGTACTGAATGCCATGCGCTACAACGGTGTTGCGCCGTACAGGTGGCGCAACCTGCCCAGGGGTCTTGCGCCTGTCCAACCCCGAGAAAACGATCCAACAGCGCGGTAAGGAAATCCGAGCGGATCTCACCGGCCTGGATGCCACCCACCAGGGAACGGCGGTTCAGATCGATGAGGCGGATGCGCGGATCGGGCTCCAGTTCATCTTCATCGTCGGTTTCGAACAGCACGCCTATGAGTTGCCTGGTCAGTGGGCTGTCGTCTTGAGTATCCAGCCACTCCAGCAGCTTGCCACTGTTGATGGCGAGCACGCGGGGATGTCGCGCGTCACCTTCGAAAGCCAGGCCATGGCAGGGCTGGAACAACTGATCGAGCAAGACGTTGGCTGACTGGCCCTGCCACGCGGCGGAACCATCGAGATTGACGGTCAACAAACGTCCATCGGCCAGATGGTGCGTTTGCACGCGCTGGGAAGAGTGGGCATCGGGCAAACCCAGGCCAGCCAGCAGATGCTGGAGAAACGCGGTTTTCCCATCACCGGCATTGCCGAACAGGATGGCGAGCTTGACTTGATCCTGTTCGATTTCCAGGCGCAAACCATGATCCAGCCGGGTTTCCACATAGGTGTCGGCGGCAAACGCCGAATCGAGGCCCCGGGTTTCGCTGTTGCCATGGCGTGAGCCGGGGTAGGCGGAGAGAAGTTCCACCAGGCGCGACGCGATGTTATCGGTGAATGTCGGGGCCGGCGGGAGCGGTGCTGCCTTATCCGGCTGTGTGGGGACGAGAAAGGCCAACGCTTCGCGGGCGTCCGCGAAGCGCTCAGCTTCGGCAGCGCTGGTAGCGCGACTCATGAATTCGGCCACCCGCTCCAGTCCGGCGCTTTGCTCGCCTTCCCAGTTCAGTCCACGGTTCTTGATGCGCTGCCCGGAGAAGCTGAAGGGTTCGCGCTCGAATAACACATGGAAAAAACTGGCGGCCAGCGCGAAGAGGTCATCCCGAGGCCGGATTGCCATGCCGCCTTCCACGCCGTGGCTGGCATACAAGGGATTACGGCTGCGCGCCAGGCTGCCCGCCTCGGTGACGGTATCGTAGTCGGTGAGCACCACTTCGCCGCCCTGGACAATGAGGTTGCGCGGGCTGACATCGCCATGTACCAGGCCCACCTGGTGCAGCGCCCACAGGGCATCGCAGAGGTCGCGCAACCAGCGCAGCAACAGATCTTGCAGGCTGGTTTCGCCCAACTCCTCGGCGTGCAGCGCAAGCACACCGGTGAGATCGGCCAGCGGCATGCCTTCCACCCATTTCAACAGGGCGACGAAGCGATCCGCCCGCCAGTCCGGAGCGATTTCGTGGATGGCGGAAAGATGCGGATGCACGGTGTAGGCGCGTGCCTTGCGGTAGGCGCGCAGGGCCGGCTCGGCATCCGCCTCATGATGGATGAGTTTGGCGACATAGGTGCCATAGCATTCATCGGAATGCGCATCCACCTCGACCACCTTGAAGGTCTGGCCGATGCCGCCGCGCCCGAGACGGCTGACGATCTTGTAGCGGGCATTCTGGAAGGGGACCACGGTGTCTTCGTCCCAGTATTCCGGCGCAGGGAGTTCGGGGGGCGGCGGAGCTTGCGGTACGGTGTTGCGCTCAAGCACCGCGGCGAGTTCGGCAAGAGATTCGCGACCTTCGGGATTCTGGGCGCAGCCTTGTTCCAGGAATTCCCGCGCTTCCCTGGCACGGGTTTCGTCTCCAGCGAACAGCAGCATCAAACTGGCACACAAGGCATAGATATCGGAGCGGACATCCGCCGCCGCCAGGCCGCCTTGCCTCACTTCCGGCGCGACATAGGGTGCATCGTCACCGAAGTCCACGGGCGCCAGGGAAATCGTCAGTGCTTGGTCGATGCGGGCCAGACTGAAATCGGTGAACAAGGGGCGGTTGTTGTGTCGTACCCGCAAGGTCCGCGGCGTGATCCGGCGATGAACGATTGGCGGCAGCCCCGACTCGACCGGCTGGTGAAACCCCGCCAGCGCCAACAATGCGTCACGGGCATAGCGCAATCGGTCATCCAGGCCCCAACTCGTATCCTTGGCTCTATCCGCCAGCGTGGGTGCGGCGGGATCGACCATGGAGAACCAGTACAACTCGCCGGGATAGCGTTCAGCTTCTTGGAAGGAATCGAGCAGGCTGGGCAGATAAGGTGATTTCTGCCAATGCTGCATGACCTCGTACTCTCGCCGAGCGCGGTTTTCGGCGTCCTTGTCATCGGCGGCGGAGAGGTCATAAAGGTGCAGGACGACCTTGTCGCGCCGGGTGGGATGCTGGCCGCGATAGATTCGGTGGAACGGGGCATCTGGTGAAGGAACGCGCTCCAGATTGATCAATCCGGCGAAACTCCGCAGGTCGCCGGTCAGTGCTGGCCTTGCAGTAGGCTCCAGCAGCAAGGCGGCCCGTTCAATAAGATCGGGGGCCATCTGCACTGTGCCGTCTGCGTTGACCAGTTCCTTCAACTCACTGAGGCCAAATACAGAAACGCCCCGGACCTGGACACGCTGCCCCGACTGCATTCCCGTACCACCGCGTGTCAGAAGCAGGCGGGGGGAGACAAAGCCTGGGTTGAAGACAACTTTCAGTTTGCCGGCAAGGCGCTTGGCCTTGTCGTTGACGCGCTCCGCTTCATTTTCTGCGATGGTGGAGTTCTGTTTCAGATAGGGAGGATCCCAATGTTTGACCTCGACGACGAATACGCCCTGGGGGCCGATAATGACTTGGTCAATCTCATCGGAGAGCCGGCCTGCATGAGTGGAGTGGTTGAGGTTGGAGAGCAGAATCCAAGGTCCGGGCAAGCCTTGAAGCTTATTTTTAATTTTCTCGATGGCGATCGCCTCGCTCGCATTGACCTGGGAACCACAGGGGATATGCCTAAAACCGGATGCCGCCATGCCTTCTCCCATCTTTTTGATACGCATGTCGTCAAATTGTAAGTGGTTAACCCGACAGGAGTGTGGGTTCGTCAATACTCTATCTACGTGCCCTGCGACGTCTGCCACGGCCAGCGCTACAACCGGGAAACCCTGG
>CAZOZD010000106.1:6989-7559 GCA_964584195.1 uncultured Burkholderiales bacterium | reverse complement strand
TGAGGATCACGTCCGGGCGGCTTGCGGCAATGGCCTCCACCGTCGCCTCCACCGCGGTGCTGCCGAGCAGGATGTAGTGTTCGCCGACGACCGCGCCGCGCAGTGAACGGATCTGGTCCTTCATGATGGCGTGCGCGGAATGGGGAAATACATAGTCCGAACCGACCAGGAAAAAACGCCGGCCGAGATTGTCCATGGCCCATTTCACCGCCGGGATGATCTGCTGGTTGGGCGCTGCGCCGGTGTATACGATGTTGGGCGACATCTCCAGGCCTTCGTACTGCACCGGATAGAACAGCAGGTGGTCGTACTTCTCGAACACCGGCTTTACCGTCTTGCGCGATGCGGAGGTCCAGCAGCCGAACACCACCTTGACCCCTTCATCGACGATCAGCGACTCTGCCTCGCGTGCGAATGTGGCCCAGTCGGAGGCGCCATCCCGGCTCACGGCCTCGACGCGGCGACCGAGCAGGCCTCCTGCGGCATTGATCTCGTCGATGGCCAGTTGTGTTGCCGCCGCGACGCTGCGCTCGCTGAGGGGCGCGACGGCGCTCCACGCGGCGGCGTCGT
>CAZOZD010000106.1:5028-6979 GCA_964584195.1 uncultured Burkholderiales bacterium | reverse complement strand
CATGGTGCCGCTCAGCGAGTGCAGGATGCCCACATGGATCGGTCCGGCGTCGCCGACGTCTTGCTGTGCACGCCCCTGCCATAAAAACACCACCGCCGCCGTGACGAGGGCGAGCAGCAGGAGGAGCGGGGCGGGTTTCATGATTCGGCGGCGATGCGGTGCAAGGCTCATCATAGACCTGTCCCGCCTTGGCGTCATGCCGCTTGCACGGCGCAGCACAAGCCGCACCGTGTGACGCGGCTGGATTTACACGTGCCGCATGCCGGCCCGCCGGCGCAGCCATTTCTCCATCTCCACCACCACCAGCACACTGAGCGCGATCAGGGTCAGGTTGGCCCAGGTCTGCGCGCTGAGGGTGACGGTGCTGAACAGGCTCTGCATGAACGGCGCGTAGGTAAACAGCAGTTGCAGGCCCAGCACCAGGCCGATCGCCATCGGCACGCGCCGGTTGCGCAGCAAGTCGCGCAGCGACAGCGAGGAGTCGAGCAGGTGACGGGCGGTGATGAGGTAGAAGATCTCGAACATCACCAGGGTGTTGACCGCTGCGGTGCGGGCATATTCGATCTCCACGCCGCTGTGCCGCAGATACAGGAAATGGCCGAATATGCCGGTCGTGAAGATGGCCGCAACGAGCGCCAGGCGCCAGATCAGGAAACGCGACAGCAAGGGCTCGGCGGGGTCGCGCGGGGGGCGTTTCATGACATTGTGTTCGGCCGGTTCGAAGGCCAGCACCAGCGCCAGCGCCACCGAGCTGACCATGTTCACCCAGAGGATCTGCAAAGGCGTGATCGGCAGTTCCAGTCCGGCGAGGATGGCGATGATGAGCGCGAAGGATTCGCCGGCGTTGACCGGCAGCAGGAACAGGATGGCCTTCTTCAGGTTGTCATAGACGCGCCGGCCTTCCTCCACGGCGTTGGCGATGGAGGCAAAGTTGTCGTCAGCCAGCACCATTTCCGAGGCCTCCTTGGCCGCCTCGGTGCCTTTCACGCCCATGGCGATGCCGACGTTGGCACGCTTCAGCGCCGGCGCGTCGTTGACGCCGTCGCCGGTCATGGCGATCACCCGGCCGCGCCGTTGCAGCGCTTCCACCAGGCGCAGCTTGTGTTCCGGGTTGGTGCGCGCGTATACGTTGACCTCATCGACCTGACGCGTCAGGGTATCGTCGTCCATGGCGTCGATGTCCTTGCCGGTGAGCACGCGTCCGGCGTCATGGAGGCCGAGCTGGGCGGCGATGGCGCCGGCGGTGACGGCGTGGTCGCCGGTGATCATCTTGATGGCGATGCCGGCGCTGTGGCAGGCGGCGACGGCTTCGATGGCCTCCGGCCGGGGCGGGTCGATCAGGCCGGTGAGGCCGAGCAGCACCAGTCCCTGCTCGACATCGTCGAAGCGCAGTTCGCGCTTGTCCGCCGCGCAGGGTGTGCTGGCCAGCGCCAGCACGCGCTGGCCGCGCCGCGCCAGTTCCTCGATGCGGGCCTTCCAGTAGGCTTCGTCCAGCGGCGCGTCGCCGGCTGCGGTGCGCTGACGCTGGCACATTTCCAGCACGCGTTCCGGCGCGCCCTTCAGCCAGACCACGCCATTACCGGCATGGTCGTGGTGCAGCGTGGCCATGAAGCGGTGCTCGGACTCGAACGGGATCAGGTCGGTACGCGGGCGTGCGCCATGCTCGTCGGCGATGTCCAGACCGGCCTTGACCCCGAGCGTCAGCAGCGCGCCTTCGGTCGGGTCGCCTTCCAGGCGCCAGTCGTCCTCGGCATGCGGACGCAACTGCGCGTCGTTGCACAGCACGCCGGCGCGCGCCAGCTCGATCAGGCGCGCATCGGTCGCGGCATCGAATTCCGCGCCGTCGCGGCTGAAATTGCCGTGCGGGTTATAGCCTGCGCCGGAAACCTCGATCAGTCCATCGGCCAGGGCGATGGTCAGGCTGTCGGTGCCAGCCTTGGTGACCATTGCC
>CAZOZD010000106.1:2258-5018 GCA_964584195.1 uncultured Burkholderiales bacterium | reverse complement strand
GGCGATGGTCTGCACGGTCATCTCGTTCTTGGTCAGCGTGCCGGTCTTGTCGGAGCAGATCACGCTGACCGAACCCAGGGTCTCCACCGCCGGCAGGCGGCGGATGATGGCGTGGCGGCGCGCCATTTCCATGACGCCGATGGCCAGCGCCACGGTCATGATGGCCGGCAGACCCTCGGGGATCGCCGCCACCGCCAGGCTGACCGCGGCCATGAACATCTCCGGCACCGTATAACCGCGCACGGTGATGCCGAACACGAAGGTGACGGCGGCGATCAGGACGATGGCGATCGACAGGTGGCGCGAAAAGCGGTTCATCTGCTGCAGCAGCGGCGTGGTGAGTTGTTCCACGCTGGCGAGCATGCCGCTGATGCGGCCCAGCTCGGTGTGGCCGGCGGTTTCCGCCACCAGCCCGTAGGCTTGGCCGTGCGTGACCAGGGTGCCGGAATAGGCCATGCAGAATCGGTCGCCGAGTGCGGCATCTGCGCTCACCGCAGCGACCGATTTCTCGATGGGTTGCGATTCGCCGGTGAGCGCCGCTTCCTGGGTGTGCAGGTTTTTCACCTCCAGGAGGCGCAGGTCGGCCGGCACGCGGTCGCCCGACTGAATGAAAACGACGTCGCCGGGCACCAGCTGGTCCGCCGGAACGGTCTGGCGATGCCCCTCGCGCAGTGCCACGGCATAGGGGGAAAGCATCTGGCGGATGGCGTCGAGCGCCTTTTCGGCCTTGCCCTCCTGGATGAAGCCGATGATCGAGTTGACCACCACCACGGCTAGAATCACCGCGGTTTCGACCCACTCGCCGATCACCGCAGTCAGCAGCGCCGCACCCAGCAGGATGTAGATCAGCAGGTTGTTGAACTGCGCCAAAAAGCGCATCAGCGGGCTGCGCCGGGGTGGCTCGGGCAAGCGGTTGGGGCCGAACTCGGCCATGCGGCGGCTGGCTTCGGCGGCGGTGAGGCCGGTCGCTTCAGTATTCCGGGCCGCCAGTGCCTCGTCTGCCGACAATGCATGCCATTGCGTGTTGTTCATGGTTGGGCCCACCCTATGCGCAAATTCCAATGGAGTCTTCGAATTCAAACGCGAGGCTTTTCGCTTGTTCGGTCAACGGTATGCCTCGTCGGTCAGGGGTTTGAGCCATTCATGCACTGGAAGTTGCATCGTCACGGGACACCAGTCTGAGGCTGTTGGCCCGCGCGGTCATGCCCCTTGCTCTTGGCCATTGCGCGGCCATCCGCCCCCGGCCGCAAGGTGCCCGCCCGCGCTCCGCCTTCACGCATTCAACCCGTCGTGCTTGGTGGTTACGCCGCTGCTTGCCACCGTGGGTGCCCGGCCTGCGGTCACAGCACCTTGCTGTAACCTTGCCGTGGTTCGCGATTAGTTTGCCATCGCCACCCTGGGGGCGATGCGAGCGGGCACCACGCTGAACGGAAGGCACGAAGCCGATGGCGATAGCCTTCGGCGGGGTGGCATTACGAGATCAGGGAGCGCGGGAGCGAATGCGCCGGCGCGAACCAAAGTCTGCGGCTGCACACTGACCACGCCACACGGCAAGCTGGGACCGAGCACATCAGCAGGGTCAAGAGAATCTTCCCATCGCCGTCCCCCAACATCCGGCAATGTCCGTTCATGGCCACACACCGGTTCTCTCATTCGTGATGGCGACGTTATAGAGATCTCCTCACTCCCCCTGCGCCGCGACCATCCACACTCGCTTGAGTGGCAATTCGGCTTTCAGGCCCGGCGGGCCCAGGCCTGCGCCTCCGCCTTGCTCTCGAACGTCTTGACTTCTCGCGTATACCCGCGACGGCGAATTTCAACCTGGTACTGGTCAGGTCCGCGTTTGCGTATCGTAGCCATTGTGCTCTCCGGGTTTCAGGAGACGGGTATAGCTCGAAGTGCGGCAAAATTGCGGCAAAAACCCCCGCAAAGCAAAAAGGCCACCCCGAAGAGTGGCCTAAGTGCTTGATTCTACTGGTGGGTCGTGTTGGATTCGAACCAACGACCAACGGATTAAAAGTCCCCAAGACAAGGCAATTTGCCTCAATTTTAATCAACGTCATTTTTGCAAGAATGGCTTAACCATGCGTCTTTTGCTTGGTTACATAAAATCCGAGTGTTGATTGAAATTGATCCATATTCCATAATTCGGGTTACATATGGGTTACATGGAATGCCATGTAACCAATTCTCGGACTGATTGGCGGATGCCTTCGGCCCATGTAACCAAAGGGTGGGGAAATGGCGCGTATCAAGCTGACCGCTGGCAGAATTGCCGACTTCAGAACCGACAAGGCGCAAGCCTTCCTGTGGGATACGGAAACGCCTGGCCTGGCTGTGAGGGCTACCCCATCCGGGGCCAAGGCTTTCATCTTTCAGGCCAAGCTGAACGGGCAGGCCGTCCGCATCACCATTGGCGATGTGCGGGCCTGGGGTATCGACAAGGCCAGGACGCAAGCCACCACTTACCAAAACCTGATTGACCAAGGCCGCGACCCCCGCGAAGTGAAGCGCGAGACCACCGCCGCCGATGTGGCCAAGCGGGAGGAACACCGCCGCCAGGGCGTGACCGTGGCCGAAGCCTGGGCTGTCTATATCGAGACCCGCGCCCACAAGTGGAGCGACCGCCACCGCGCCGACCATGACAAACTGACCCGCCAGGGTGGCGAGGCCAAGAAACGCGGCAAGGGCACCACCGAAGCCGGGGCCCTGGCCCCCTTGATGCCCCTGCGCCTGGCTGACATCACACCGGCCAAGGTG
>CAZOZD010000106.1:0-2248 GCA_964584195.1 uncultured Burkholderiales bacterium | reverse complement strand
AGCCTGGTTGAAGGAAGAGACCCGCCGCCGCCCGACTCAGGCCGCGCTGGCGTATCGCCTACTTCGGGCCTTCCTGCGCTGGTGCGCCGGCTCCCCGGAATACCAAGCCGTCGCCCACCTGGACGCGGTGGGCACCCGTATTGCCCGCGACCATGTACCCAAGGCCCGAGCCAAGGCGGATGATTGCCTGCAACGGGAACAACTGCCGGCCTGGTTTGCGGCGGTGCGTGGCCTGGGTAATCCGGTGATATCGGCCTACCTGCAAATCCTGCTGCTGACCGGGGCCCGCCGCGAGGAACTGGCCGGGCTGAAGTGGGGCGATGTGGACTTCCAATGGAAGAGCCTGACCATTCATGACAAGGTGGAAGGCGGGCGCACCATTCCGCTTACCCCCTACCTGGCAAGCCTGCTCGCCGGCCTGCCGCGCCGGAACGAATGGGTGTTCAGTTCACCCGCTGCCGCCTCTGGACGCATTCAGGAACCGCGCATCGCACACAACAAGGCCCTGACCGCTGCCGGCCTGCCGAACCTGACCCTGCACGGTCTGCGCCGCTCGTTTGGTACGCTGGCGGAATGGGTGGAGTGCCCGACCGGGGTAGTGGCTCAAATCATGGGCCACAAGCCGAGCGCCATTGCCGAGAAACACTACCGCCGCCGCCCGCTCGACCTGCTGCGCATGTGGCACACCAAGATTGAAGCCTGGATGCTGGAACAGGCCGGCATTGAGCAACCCCAAGAGGCCACCGAGGGCCTGCGGCTGGTGAAAGCCTGAACTATCAATTGCAACGCAACTTGCGTATATTGAAACCATGAAAGCCCTGTTTGTTGAACTGCCCGCCTTCGCCCGCTTCCGTGCAGACTATCTAAGCGATGATGCCTTCCGGGCCATGCAAGCCGAACTGATGGCGAACCCGGAGCAAGGCGACGTTATCGAGGGCACCGGAGGCCTGCGCAAGCTGCGCCAGCCCGACCCGAAGCGGGGTAAGGGCAAACGGGGCGGGCTGCGGGTGATTTATTTCTGGTGGGAAAGTGGCCGGCAATTCTGGCTGTTCACCCTGTACGGCAAGGATGAAATGGCAGACCTGAGCGCCAGGGAAAAGGCCCTGCTCCGCGAGATGCTGAAACGTGAAATCGAGGCAAGACGATGAAAAAGCGCAACCTGTTTGAAGAACTGACCGAAGGCTTCGAGGCCCTGGCCGAAGAGCGCGCCGGCAAGCGCACCCTGCGCACCCATGCCGTAGAGTCCAGGCCAGCTCCCGAGGTCACACCGGAAGAGCTTATCGCCCTGCGTGAGCGCCTGCACCTCTCGCGCCCCATCCTGGCCCGCTACCTGCGCACCAATCCCCGTACTCTGGAGAATTGGGAACAGGGCAGAGCGAAGCCCAACGCGCAAGCCGCCCTGCTGATTCGCCTGGTGGAACGCTACCCGGATACTGTGGAACGGCTGGCCACCGTCTGACCGACCAAGCCCGCCCCTACCTCGACGGAGGGAAAAGCCGGAAAACTTCGCCGGCCAGGGGTGGGCCCCTATCTGAAGGCGAGCGCCCGGAGCGGGGCGAGAGCAAGGCCCGTGACAGCGGTGCACCGTGAGGGCAACGGCGATGGCAAGCGTGGCGCGGTATGAACCAATGCCGAGGCAGCCGCCTGCGAGCCGCAAGCCAGCGAGCGGCTTTATGCTGGCTGGCGCAGTGGGGAAGCGGCGGCGGTGCGAGCGGGGACCACGCTGGCAGGGGGGATGAACCGATGGCGATAGCCTTCGGCGTCGGTGGCATCCGTGAAGGCCTGACCAAGGAGGGGCTGCGACCACGGTGTTGCCTTGAACCCGTGACCGGTTCAGGTGGCGCGGGCGGCATCGTGGCCATGTCAGTCATCCACTGCGGCATCAAGAATGCGTGTCGTGTTGAACTGGCTCCCAGTGCGGGTCACAGGGTCTCTGCAATGGCCTGACGTTGCACGTTGCACCGTGTCGGCGATGTTCTGACGGATGGCGTTAGCGATGGCGGTGAAGTGTTTGTGGCGCATGGTTTGCACGCCTGGGGTGGTGTAGGAATGGCGCTGTAAAAACCTCCAGACTGCTAGCCCCCACCCCCTGGGGTACAGGACCGAGGCCCCCACACCTTCCCCGGCATCTGATACGAATGGCTCATACATGTGGGCCAATTTTTCGGGCCTGTAAAAGCCTTTACAAAGTAGGCGCTGGTTCAACCCAGATTGTCCATTAGGCGGCCCTGCGTGCCTACGCGGGCCC
>CAZOZD010000105.1:0-7583 GCA_964584195.1 uncultured Burkholderiales bacterium | reverse complement strand
TCGGCGGCGTGGCCTACCTGCTGTTCGCCGCCGTGCCGCTCTACCTCACCTATGCCGCGACCCTGGTTGACCCCGCCATGACCGGGGCCCTGCTGGAGCAGGATGCACAGCTGGTGTTGCCCACCTTCGTCAGCCAGCACATGCCGCTTCTGGCCCAGATCGTGTTCTTCGGCGCATTGCTGTCGGTGATCATGTCGACCGCCTCGGGGACCCTGCTGGCCCCCTCGGTGACCATCTCCGAGAACATCCTCAAGGGCATGTTCAGCCGGCCCCTGACGGACCGGCAGTTCCTGCTCATGACCCGGATCGTGGTGGGCGTGTTCAGCATTGGCGTGGTGCTCTATTCGCTGTGGTCGCTGCAGAACGAGACCAGCATCCATCACATGGTGGAGAACGCCTACAAGGTGACCCTGGCCACCGCATTCGTGCCCCTGGTGGCCGGGCTGTTCTGGAAGCGGGCCAACAATGGCGGCGCCTCGGCCTCCATCCTGCTCGGCATGGCAGCCTGGCTGACGATGGAGTTCGCCGCTCCGGAGGCCGCCCTGCCGCCCCAGTTCGCCGGATTCATCGCCAGCGCCCTGGGCATGGTGATCGGATCATTGCTTGCGGAGCGTGCGTCACCCCAGGCCAGCGCTTGAGCCCCGGGATTCAGTTCGTGAGGGGGATCTCCGCGTGGCTGGAAAGCCGGCGCTCCACGGCCTGGCGGGCGGCGGAGAATTCGCCGATGGCGCTGCCGTCGACCTGATCGAGCAGGGCGCGGGCGGCATCGGTCTCGCCCTGTTCCAGGGCCGCGCTGGCGGCGATCAGTGCCGCCAGCGAACCGGCCCCGCGCGCCAGGGCCTGCTCCGCCAGCTTGCGGGCGTGCCCATGCTCGCCGGCGATGAGCGCGGCCGTGGCGCGGCTGAGCTCGCCTTCGCTGCGCCGCTGCCGCCAGCGTGCCCGCCAGGCCTTGACCTCGCCGGGCAGGCTGAGCGTCATGCGGATCAGGCCAAGGGTGAAATAGAGGCCGAAGAACAGCGCCAGCATGAGCGTCAGTCCGAGCATGAACGACAGCTCGATGCGCCAGGGCGGATACACCACCAGCATGTAGCCGCTGTCGAAGCGGGCCGCCAGCACCAGCCCCAGAAGCAGCAGGGCCAGCATGGCGCCCCAGAAGAGGGTGCGCAGCATGATCTTGCGGATCATCCTCCCGCTCCCTGCATGCGGCGCAGCACACCCAGGCTTTCCTTGATCTCGGCGTCCTTCAGCTCGACCGGCATGGCTTCGAGGGCCTGCAGGTCGTGCAGCATCGACTGGGTGAGGGGGTCGTCGCGCTTGAAATATTCGCCGATCCAGCGTCGCGCTTCGGCGAGGTCGCGGCGGAACGTGGTCTCGTCGCGCTGAAGCAGGGCGAGTCGAGCGGCAAGCAGGCGAAGGACGAGGTTCTGGCGCAGGAAATAGGCCTGGTTCGGCGTGAGCAGGGGAAGTTCGGGATGCTCAAGGCGGCGGATGCGAACCAGTTGCCTGAGCTCGTTCCAGGTGCCGAGGCCAATACGTTCAAGCCAGTCCAGGCCGCCGCCATCGCTTTTTTTCGGTGCAGCCCTGGGCAGGGGGTCGGCATCGCTTTCCAGACGCAGACGGGCGACGTTCTGGACCAGCACGTCGAGACGGGCGTGGACCGCCACCACGTCCGCGGCGGGCAGCAGCTTGAGCCGTGCCGCATCCTTGTTCACCGCTTCGCGCAGACGCGCGAACTGGGGCTTGTCGAGGCGGGCGAGGCGGGCGTCGACCGCCTCCAGGCCGAGGATGGCGGCGCGCACGTTGCTGGCCATGTGCAGTTGCTGGTCGGCCAGCAACAGGGTCTGTTCGATGTCGGCGAGCAGGCGCTCGTCCTGGCTGCGGGCGAGTTCCTGGTACATCGCCGCCAGGGCCAGCTGCTGGCTTTGCGCTTCCAGGGCGCGCGCTTCCAGGCCGGAGAAGCGGGCGAGCAGACCGTCCACGGTGGTGCGCAGTTCGGTCGCGGCGGAGCGTGCCTCGCGGCTGGAGTTGTCGAATTCGCCGATGCGCTGCGCCAGCTGCAATTGCAGATCCTGCATGCGCATCTGGCTGAACCAGAACACGGCCATGGCCGCGAGCAGGCCGAGGATGGCGAGGGTGAGTGCGACGAGGGCGACTCCGTCGCGGCGGGGCGGGGGTGGAGGCTGGACCGATTCAGTCATGGCGATGGGAGAACCATTCACGCAGTCCTTGTAGTATGCCTGCATCGCCGGCGGCCGTGGTGTGCACGCGGGTCAGGCCATGCGCGTGCGCGGCGGAAGCGATGCGGGCATGCGGCACGAACAGCGGGGTCGCGGCGAGCAGGGCGTGGCCGGCGGCACCGATCAGGGCGATCAGGTTGGCGAGGATCTCGGCGCTGGTGCATGCCACCGCCTGGATGCCACCGGCGCGCCAGCGTTCGAGCACGGGGGCGGGGTCGGTATCGGGGCGCCGGCGTCGATAGCATTGGGCGTAATCGACGCGCGCACCCCGTTGACGCAAGGTGTCGCCGAGCAGGGGGCGCCCTCCCTCGCCACGCACGATCAGCACCCGCTGGCCCCGCATGTCCTGCAAGGGCGGCGATTCGAGCAGGTGCTCACTGTCGCCGCCGTGCACGGGGCTCAGGACTTCGTGTGCGCCACTCTGGAGCAAGGCACGGACGGTGCCCGGCCCCACTCCGGCCACGCGCACGACGCCCGGCCAGCCGGCGTGAACGGCCTTCAGGGTCGGCCAGGAGCGATCCACCGCGGTCGGGCTGACGAACACCAGCCAGTCGTACTCGTGCGCCCGTGTCAGTGCCTGGCGCATGGCCTCGGGATCGGAAGGCGGGACGATCTCCAGGGTCGGGAAAAAGATCGGGTCTCCGCCTTCGGCAGCAAGCAGTGTCGCCAGATGGCTGGCCTGGTCGGCCGGGCGGGTGATCAGCACGCCGATCCCGGCCAGAGGAGGCGCATCCGTCATGCCGGCGGGGTGGACAAGAGTTCGGCCAGCAGGCGGTCGGCCCCCTGATCGATCAGGTCGGTGGCGACCGCCTCGCCCAGGGCCTCGGCCGTTTCCATCGCCCCGCAACGCTCGGCGCGCAGCATGCGGCGGCCGTCCAGATCCGCGACGAAGCCGCGCAGGCGCAGGTGGCCGTCGCTGTCCGCCTCGGCGAAGCCGCCGATCGGCGCCTGACAGCCGCCCTGCAGGCGCCGGCTCAAGGCCCGTTCGGCGGTGACGCAGGCGGTGGTGACCGGGTCGGCCAGGGGTGCGAGCAGGGCGGCGACATCGGGCCGGTCCTCGCGCACCTCGATGCCCAGCGCGCCCTGGCCCACTGCCGGCAGGGATTCCTCGGGCGACAGGAGGACGGTGATGCGCGCGCCGAAGCCGAGCCGCTTGAGGCCGGCGGCGGCGAGCAGGATGGCGGCGTACTGGCCTTCGTCCAGCTTGCGCAGGCGGGTGTTGACGTTGCCGCGCAGGGTGTCGATGACGAGATGGGGAAAACGCGCCCGCAGCTGGGCCTGGCGGCGCAGGCTGGAGGTGCCCACCCGGGCGCCGGCGGGCAGTTCGGCGAGGCTGGCGTATTGATTGGATACGAATGCGTCGCGTGGATCCTCGCGCGCCGTGACGGCCGCCAGCTTAAAGCCGGGCGGCAGATCCATGGGCACGTCCTTGAGCGAATGCACGGCGAGATCGGCGCGCCCCTCGGCCATGGCCTGCTCCAGCTCCTTGACGAACAGCCCCTTGCCGCCGATGCGCGACAGGGGCGAGTCGAGGATCTGGTCGCCCTGGGTGGTCATGCCGAGCAGTTCTACTGCCAGGCCGGGGTGGAGTGCGCGCAGGCGATCGCGGATATGATGGGCCTGCCAGAGCGCAAGCTGGCTTTCGCGGGTGGCGATGACCAGACGGTCTGGCATGTTCGGACTATTGGGCTGGGCAGCGGGCAATTACTAGAATCCTTGTTTTGGCATGGGGAAAATGGCGATGAAACAAATGCTTGCATTGGGTCTCACGATTGTAACATGGGCCCTTTCGGGCGCAGTCCTGGCCACGGGTGTGCCGCATGCCAGGGATCTGAGCCAGGACGCGCGTGCCGCAGAGGCCATCAACGGCGTGGTCCTGGTGGCCTTCGTGGGTGAATATTGCGGCTATTGCGAGCGGGTGATGAATGAATTCCTCCTCCCCATGAGCGGAGATCCCCAGTACCGTCAGAAGGTGGTGATGCGGCAGGTGGAAACCCGCAGCCGCAAGCCGCTGCGCGATTTCAGCGGCCGCGCCAGCAGCCAGCAGCAGTTCGCCCGCCAGCACGGCATCCGGGTGGTGCCCAGCATCGCCGTGTTCGACCGCCAGGGACGCATGCTGGGCAAGCCACTGGTCGGACTCACCCTGGTCGATTACTACGGCCTTTATCTCGACGACCTGATCAACGCCGGCTTGAGCCAGGTGCGTGAAAACGCAGCGGACGGCGGATGAGTTCTCCCCCGGCGAAAGCCAGCCTCGACGACTGGTTGCGCGATTCCGCCCGGCTGCTGAGCGAGTCGCTGGGCAGCCAGTGCGCGCCGGTTCTGGAGGCGCGCATGCTGGCCCAGGCGGTGCTGGGCGTATCGCGTGCCTGGCTGGTGGCGCATGGCCGGGAAGCGCCCGCAGAAGATCGACGCAGCCTCCTCGATGGCCTGTTGCAGCGACGCCTGGCCGGCGAACCGATGGCCCACATCCTGGGCGAACGCGAGTTTTACGGCCGCCGCTTCCGGGTCGGCCCCGCCACGCTCATCCCCCGGCCCGAGACCGAGCATCTCGTCGAGGCGGCACTGGCGCGCGCGCATCCGGGAAAGGTCCGGGTGCTGGATCTCGGCACCGGCAGCGGTTGCGTGGCCATCACCCTGGCGCTGGAACGGCCGCACTGGCATGTCACCGGAATCGATGTCAGCGCCGCGGCACTGGCCGTGGCGCGGGACAACGCCGCCGCGCTTGGCGCCGCCGTGGACTTGCGCGAGAGTGACCTGTTCGATGCCCTGGCCGGCGAACGCTTCGATCTCATCGTCGGCAATCCGCCCTATGTGTCCGCCGGCGACCCACACCTCGACCAGGGCGATGTACGCTTCGAGCCCCGTCTCGCGCTCGTTTCCGGCGCCGATGGCCTCGACCACATCCGCCGCATCGCGCGCCGGGCGCCGGCGCATCTCGCCGCCGGTGGCTGGTTGATCCTCGAACATGGCTGGGATCAGGCCGAAGCGGTGGCGGCCCTGCTCGAATGCTCCGGTTTCGTCGATGGCTTCATGCAGCGCGACCTGGCCGGTCAGGCGCGCATCAGCGGGGGGCGCTGGCCGGCGGCTGGTGCATGAATACCGGCTCGATTATCCTCGCGCCTTTTTCAGGTGAACGCATGCAACTCAATCCCGCCCAACGCAAGTTCCTCAAGGCCCAGGCGCATCCGCTCAAACCGGTGGTGATGATCGGCAACGCCGGCTTGACCGATGCGGTGCTGGCCGAGATCGAGCGCGCCCTGGCCGCGCACGAGCTGATCAAGGTACGGGTGCAGAACGACGATCGCGCGGCACGCGAGGCGTGGCTCACCGAGATTTGCAGCCGGCTGGGTTGCGGCGCGGTGCAGCATCTGGGCAAGCTGCTCTTGCTCTACAGGCCGGCCGACCCGGCGCGGCTGAAGCTGCCGGCCGACTGAAGCGGGCACTTATTTCGAATACTGCTTGCGCACCAGCCACAGGCCGAGCAGTGCCTGCAACAGGTATACGGCGCTGGATACGCCGTGCCAGGCCTGGAAGCGGTCGCGGAACAGGCTGTGCATCACGTCCTGGGGCAGTGCGTCGGCCTTGAGCTGTTGCAGGATGGGCTGGATGCCGAAATGGCTGGCCAGGGTCAGGATCAGCATCGTCACGACGATCCAGAAGAAAGCCTGTTTCATGGCCGCGGGGCCCTGCCGGCCAAGCCTGTGGATGATGAGCCAGGCGGCGCATGCCATGCCGACGTAGGCCATCCAGGTGAACATCTCGCCCGCCAGGCGGCCGGCCAGCATGCGGTCCTCGGGCAGGGCGTGGAACAGCACCGGCGCGGCCAGCCCGCCGATCGCCCACAGGCCACCGACCCAGAACACCACGGCCCAGGCCGCGAGCAGATCGGGGAAGTTCTTCATCGTTCCGTGACGCGTGATCCGTGCGGAGTGAGGCAGTCGTCAGATGTAATGCACGTCGACGATCTCGTAATGGCGGATGCCGCCCGGGGCATGCACGTCGGCGACATCGCCGGCGTACTTGCCGATCAGCGCCCGGGCGATGGGCGAGCTGACCGAGACCTTGCCCTGCTTGATGTCGGCCTCGTCGTCGCCGACGATCTGGTAGCGCACCTCGTCGCCGCTTTCGGCGTCGATGAGCTCCACCGTGGCGCCGAACACCACCCGGCCTTCGGCGTCGAGGTGGCGGGGGTCGATGATCTGGGCGTTGGCGAGCTTGGCTTCCAGTTCCTTGATGCGGCCCTCGATGAAACCCTGGCGCTCCTTGGCGGCGTCGTACTCGGCGTTCTCGGAGAGGTCGCCGTGCGAGCGTGCCTCGGCGATGGCGGCGATGACATTGGGGCGTTCGACGGATTTCAGGCGCGCCAGCTCGTTCTTGAGCAGTTCTGCACCGGTGACGGTGAGGGGGATCTTGTTCATGGTACCTCGATGGATGTCCTGGCCGCCGGGGCGGCCGTTGTTCAGCCCAGGCGGCGGTGCAGGCTCTGGAGATCGTACACGGTGATCTCGCCACGGTCCTTCATGCCGAAGCAGGCCGCCTCACCCCCGGCCAGGGTGGTGTAATAGGGGATGTTCTGGGCCAGCGCGGCGGTGCGGATCGAGGCCGAGTCGCGGATGGCGCGCTTGTCCTCGACCACGTTGATGATCAGCTGCACTTCCTGGTTCTTGATCATGTCGACGATGTGCGGCCGGCCCTCCGCCACCTTGTTGACCCGGGTGACCGGGATGCCGGCGCCCTCGATGCTGGCGGCGGTACCCTTGGTGGCATAGAGCCTGAAGCCGAGGTCGTTGAGGTGGCGGGCGATGCTGATCACGTCGGGGTGCTCGTGGTTGCGCACCGACAGGAACACGTTGCCGCGCTTGGGCAGCTTGACGCTGGCGGCGAACTGCGATTTCAGGAAGGCCTCGCCGAAGGTGGCGCCCACGCCCATGACCTCGCCGGTGGACTTCATCTCCGGGCCGAGGATGGGGTCTACACCGTTGAACTTGCGGAACGGGAAAACCGCCTCCTTGACCGAGAAGTAGGGCGGGATCACCTCGTTCTCGGCACCCTGTTCCCTGAGCCTGCGGCCGGTCATGCAGCGCGCGGCGATCTTGGCCAGCGGCCGGCCGGTGGCCTTGGACACGAAGGGCACGGTGCGCGATGCACGCGGATTGACCTCCAGCACGTACACCGACTTGTCCTTGATGGCGAACTGCACGTTCATCAGGCCGATCACGTTGAGTGCGCGGGCCATGGCCACGGTCTGGCGGCGCAACTCGTCCATCAGCCGGGCGGACAGACTGTAGGGCGGCAGCGAGCAGGCAGAGTCGCCGGAATGCACGCCGGCCTGCTCGATGTGTT
>CAZOZD010000104.1:0-7589 GCA_964584195.1 uncultured Burkholderiales bacterium | reverse complement strand
GGCTGGGGAGGAAGGATTCGAACCCTCGAATGCCGGAATCAAAATCCGGTGCCTTAACCAACTTGGCGACTCCCCAAGCGTTGCTCAGACGAAATCGAACATCGGATGCCGATCGACGCCGTCTGCGACAAACCCGTCCATCTCCTTCGGCCGCCGGGCAAACACCCGTTCGGCCTGCTCACGATCGGCGAAGCCGGCGAATACGCATGCACCGGAACCGGTCATGCGCGCCTCGCCGAAGTGGCCCAGCCATTCCAGCGCGGCCTTCACCGGCGGGTACGCCGCCGTGACCACCGGCTGGAGATCGTTGTGACCGAAACCGGTCTCGAAGTAGATGTCCGAGAGGGGCGCAATTTTGAGCTCTGGCGTGTCGCGTGTCAATGCCGGCGAGCGAAAGATTTCCGGGGTCGCCACATGCGCCGGCGGGGCCAGCACCACATAGGAGGCCGGATCGATGCGCGCCGGGCGCAGGATCTCGCCCACGCCCTCGGCGAATGCGCTGCGCCCGAACACGAACACCGGCACGTCGGCCCCCAGGTTCAGGCCAAACACCTGCAAGGCGGCGCGATCAAGCCCCAGGCCCCACAAACGGTTGAGGCCCAGCAACACGCTGGCGGCATCGGAGCTTCCGCCCCCCAGCCCGCCTCCCATGGGGAGGCGCTTGTCGAGGTAAATGTCCACGCCCAGCCGACAAGCGCTTTCAGTCTGCAACAGGCAGGCAGCACGATGGCACAGGTCCTGTTCCGGGGACACACCCGGCAATGGATTCAGCAGACGGACCACACCATCCTCGCGCCGCACGAGACGGATGCGGTCGCCATGATCGAGGAACCGGAACAGGGTCTGCAAGCGGTGATAACCATCCTCGCGCCGTCCAATCACATGCAGGAACAGGTTGAGCTTGGCCGGTGCGATGCAGTCGATGACCCCGGACGCGGTCAAGGCCTGGCCTCCCAGCGATCGATCACGAGGCGAAGCTCGATGCCCTCGCCCTGACGGGCGAACAGGCGACCTGGCAAGTGCCGGCCGGCGCGCTCGCGGTAGCGGCCATACTCAATGCGCCAGCCATCCTGCTCCAGCCAGTCGAGCCCGCCCCCCGACCCCGGAACGGCGACGAAATCAGCCGCCGGACGGGGCACGGCAGCCAGCCAGTACAACAATGCCCCGGCCGGCAGACGCACCCCGGTCACCGCGTGCAGCAGCGACTCGGCATCCTCGGCGCGCACCAGGCGACCGTCCGCCAGGCGCATCTCCAGACCATCGGCCAGACGGCGGATCTCAGCCGCCCCCTGGCCGAGAGGCCCGCTGAGCAACAAACGCTCCGTCTCTGCCGCATCACGCTCCCAGAGCAGCGAACCGGAAAACGAACGCCCCTCCACCGCCACCATGATCCGGCCTTCGAGATGGAAGCGATGCAGGGGCTCACGCTGATTCAGTCCCGCCGGACCATCGATGCGCCCCGGCGCCAGCGGCACCTGGGCACAACCGGCCAGCAGAACGGCAAGCACGGCACCGGCGAGAAGGCTGCGACTGATTCGGCGCCTCACGGCTTCAGCCGGGCCAGGGTCTCGTTGAGAACGTCGTTGTCCGGATTGAGCTCGCGGGCGCGCTGCCATACGCGCCTTGCCTCCTCGCGCTCGCCGGCCTGCCACAGTGCCTCGCCCAGATGGGCGGCGATCTCCGGATCGGGACGCGCGGCATGGGCGCGGCGCAGGTAATCAATGGCCTCGGCCAGCCGTCCCAGCTTGAACAGCACCCAACCCATGCTGTCCTGGATGAACGGATCCTCCGGCGCCAGGCCGATGGCGGTACGCAGCAGAGCATGGGCCTCGTCGAGGCGACCGGTACGGTCGGCCAGGGTATAGCCCAGGGCGTTGTAGGCGTGCGCATTGTCCGGCTGCAGGCGGATGAGCAGGCGCAGGTCCGCCTCCAGCACGCCCAGCCGCCCCAGCCGTTCCGCCACCATGGCCCGGTCGTAAAGCAGCTCGGGCGACTCCGGTGTGCCGGCCAGCCCCTGGCTGAGCACCTCGTAGGCCGGCTCCAGCGCACCTGCCTCGCGCAGCATCTGGGCCTCGACCTGGATCACCTGGATGCGGCCATCGGCATCGGCCGGCTCCAGCCCGGCCAGGTGGGCGCGCGCCTCATCGACGCGACCGAGCCGGCCCAGCATCAATCCAACCTTGAGGCGAGACTCGAAGGCGTGCTCGCCCCCCGCCACCTCGCCATACCAGCGCAAGGCGGCCTCGTAACGCTTGCGGTTCTCCTCGACCTGACCGAGATAGAAACGCACCATGTCCTCATTGCCGTGCCCCAGCTCCAGGGCCGCACGCAGACTGGCCTCGGCGACCTCGGGATCATCCATGCGCATCGCCAACAGACCGATGGCGAAGGCTGGTTCGGGATTGTCCGGGGCCGCCTCGCGCAAGCGCTGGAACTCAGCCCGCGCCTCTGCATAGCGCTCGCCGCGCGCCAGCGCCTTGGCCAGGGCAAGCCGGACACCGTTCGCGCCCGGATGGGCCGCCAGGAACTCGCGCCAGAATGCCAGCGTGGCCGCCTCGTCCCGCGTCGCAGTGAGCTCGCCGCGCAGCAGGGCCACCTGCTCCCAGCCGGGACGCAGCCTCAGAGCCGCGTCGATGGCCGTCAGCGCAGCCTCTGGCCGGTCAGCATCGCGTGCCGCCATGGCCTCCGCCAGGCGCGCCTCGGGCACCTCGGGATACGCCGCGGCGAGGGCACGGACCAGCTCAAGTACCGCGGCCTTGTCCTTGTGCCTGGACAACAGCACATGCAGATGCGCGAACGTTTCCGCCGGCGACCGCCCCTCCAGGCGCAGCAAGGACTCGATCCATGGGCGCGCCTCGGCCAGCTGACCGGCGGACACCAGCTGCGAGATCAACCATTGCAGCGGTCGCGGCGACTCCGGCTCCAGTTCCACGCCAAGCCGCAACATGGCCAGCCGCAACTTGAGCAAGCGTGCCTGACCCGCCAGTTCGGCGGCCCGGCGCGCCAGCCTTGGATCGCGGAGCTTGCGCGCCAGATCGGCATAGGCTTCGGCCGCCAGTGCGGCGTCGTTTCGCTGGGCGGCGATCTCGGCGAGCAGGATCTGGTACAGCACCCCCTCATCCAGCGCCGGAGCCGGCACAGGGGCCGGTTCGATGGTCGCACGCCCCTCCGCCGGAGCTGGAGTCTGTGCGCACGCCGTCAGCGAGACGACGCAGAGGGCGATGAAAAAAGGCTTGGCGTTCATGGGCTGCTGGCATCAGGATACGGAACCCATTATCCCAGCCCCCCACGCCACTGAGAAGCGCGATCGTTCGCGTTCGCCCTGTCCACCATGCCTGAACTGCCCGAAGTCGAAACCGTGCGCCGCGGCCTCGCCCCCCACCTGGTCGGCCAGCTCCTGACCGGTGCAGAGGTGCGCGAGGCACGGCTGCGCTGGCCAGTCGCCGCCAACCTGGCGGCGCAACTGCAAGGACAACGCGTGCGCGACCTGCGCCGGCGCGGCAAGTATCTGCTCGTCGACCTGGACCGGGGCAGCCTGATCATGCACCTGGGCATGTCGGGCAGCCTGCGCCTGAACCAGCCGGAAGTCCCTCCCGGGCGCCATGACCACGTCGATCTGATCCTGGCCGACGGTCGCCGCCTGCGCCTGCACGACCCGCGCCGTTTCGGCGCCGTACTCTGGTCCGATGCGCCGGAAGCCCACCCGCTCCTGGCCGGGCTGGGCGTCGAACCACTCACCCCTCAATTCGACGGCCCCTGGCTGCACGGGCTCTGCCTGGGACGACGGCTGCCGATCAAGACGCTGCTGATGGATGCCCATCGTCTGGTCGGTGTGGGCAACATCTACGCCAACGAATCGCTGTTCCACGCCGGCATCCATCCTCTCACCGCCGCCGGCCGCCTGAGCGCGCGCCGCGCTGCGCGGCTGGCCGATGCGATTCGCGCCACACTGGAGGCCGCCATCGCCGCCGGCGGCAGCAGCCTGCGCGATTTCGTCGACGGCCATGGCCGGCCCGGCTATTTCCAGCAGATGTATTTCGTCTACGGTCGCGCCGGCAAATCCTGCCGCCACTGCGGCCAGACCATCGTCAGCCTGCGCCTGGGCGGGCGGGCCACCTATCTGTGCCCCCGTTGCCAGCCCCGTTGAGCCATCGATCACCCCCCTCCCGCCGGCCGGCCGAAGCCCGCCCGGCGAGGGCCGTTTTGTGTAATATTGCGGGCAAAACACCCCTTCGCGGCGGAGATCGACCATGAACAGCCCCTCACTCGCATCCGACTTCGAGGCCTACAGCCAGTGGCGGACCGACCTGTCCGGGTTGATCGGTGAGTATCGGCAATGGCTCAACAACGAGGAGATGAACGACGCCCAGCGCGACCTGCGCCTGCAACAGCTGCTCGACCGGCTCGCCGAGGACAAGCTGCACGTCGCATTCATCGCCGAGTTCTCGCGTGGCAAGTCCGAGCTGATCAACGCCATCTTCCTGTCCGATCTGAAGCAGCGCCTGCTGCCATCCACCGCCGGGCGCACCACCATGTGCCCCACCGAACTGCTGTATGACCCTTCCAAGCCGCCGCAGATCGAGCTGTTGCCCATCGAGACCCGTGCCAGCAGCACTTCCATCGCCGAGTACAGGAAGATGCCCGAAGCCTGGACCCGGGTGGGCATGGACCCCAGCGTGGCGGAGAGCGTGGTCAAGGCCATGCACCAGGTCTGCGAGCTCAAAAGCGTCAGCGAGGAAGAAGCCATCCGCTATGGCCTGTACGACCCGAACGCCGAGGACTGCGCCTGCGAACGCAACGCGGATGGCAGCATCGGCATCCCGGTGTGGCGCCACGCCATCATCAACTACCCGCACCCGTTCCTCGCCAAGGGCCTGGTGGTCTATGACACCCCGGGCCTCAATGCCATCGGCACCGAACCGGAGCTCACCTTCAACCTGCTACCCAATGCCCACGCCGTGCTGTTCGTGCTGTCCGCCGACGCCGGAGTGACCAAGACCGACATCGACGTATGGCGCGAGCACATCAATCTGCGCGGTACCCAGCGCGGTCGTCTGGTGGCACTCAACAAGATCGACGGCCTATGGGACGAGCTCAAGACCGAGGCCCAGATCAACGCCGAGATCGACAAGCAGGCACGCACCTGCGCCCAGTTGCTCGGCGTCGAGCACGATCAGGTATTTCCGGTCTCGGCGCAGAAGGGCCTGCTCGCCAAGATCAACGGCGACACGGACTTGCTCCAGCGCAGCCGTCTCGCCGCCCTGGAAAAGGCGCTTTCCGAGGAGCTGGTCGCGGCCAAGCAGGCCATCGTGCGCGACCAGACCGAGGTGGAGCTCACCGACATGCTCGCCTCCAGTCGTGCCGTGATCGGCAACCGCCAGACCAACATCGACGAGCAGCTGGCCGAGCTGCGCGGCCTGCAGGGCAAGAACCAGGACGTGGTCGAACACATCATGGCCAAGATCGCCCAGGACAAGGAGGCCTTCGAGCGCGGCCTGCAACAGTTTCAGGCCCTGCGCAGCGTGTTCTCGCAGCAGAGCGTCAAGCTGTTCGGCCTGATCGGCATGGACAACCTCAAGACCGAGGTGCAGAACACCCGTGCCACCATGGAACAAAGCCGCTTCACCAAGGGATTGCGTGAGGCCATGAGCGGGTTCTTCGCCGCCCTCGACGGCAATCTGGTGGCCGCAGCCGGCCAGGTCGACGAAATCGGCCAGATGATGGAAAGCATGTACCGCAAGCTCAATGCCGAGCACGGACTGACCCCGTTCAGCGTACCGCCATTCTCGGTCGAGCGTTACCAGAAAGAGATGCAGCGGCTGGAAGCCGCCTACGAGCATCAGATCAACACCATGCTCACCATGCTCACCACCGAGCAGCACAGTCTTACCCGGCGCTTCTTCGAAACCATCGCCAACCGCGCGGTGCAGGTGTTCGAGGTGCTCAACAAGGAAATGGAAGGCTGGCTGCGCGCCGTGATGGCGCCCATGGAAAGCCAGATGCGCGAACACCAGATCCAGTTGCGCCGCCGTCTGGACAGCGTCAAACGCATCCACAAGGCGGCCGACACCCTGGATGAGCGCATCGCCGAGCTGACCCAGCAACGCGAACACGTCGCCCGCCAGCTCGCCGAGATCGACACACTCGTCGGCCGTCTGCGGGCCATGCTGGCGGTCGAGGCGGAAACCGAACCCCAGCGCGCCGCCGCCTGAAATCCGACGACGGCAGGCCGGTCGTTCAGTAACGGTAGTGGTTGGGCTTGTAGGGACCTTCCACGGGGACGCCGATATAGGCCGCCTGTTCAGGACTCAGCTGGGTCAGATGGGCGCCGATCTTGCTCAAATGCAGGCGAGCCACCTTCTCGTCGAGGTGCTTGGGCAGCACATAGACCTTCTTCTCATACTTTTCGGCGTGGCTGAACAGTTCGATCTGGGCCAGGGTCTGGTTGGTGAACGAGTTGGACATCACGAAGCTGGGGTGACCGGTGGCGCAACCCAGGTTCACCAGGCGGCCTTCGGCGAGCAGGATGATGCGCTTGCCATCCGGGAAGATGACATGATCGACCTGCGGCTTGATGTTCTCCCACGCATACTGGCGCAGGCTGGCAACATCGATCTCTGAATCGAAATGGCCGATGTTGCACACGATGGCCTGGTCCTTCATGGCCTTCATGTGTTCATGGGTGATGACGTTGACGTTGCCGGTGGCGGTGACGAAGATGTCGCCCAGCGCGGCGGCCTCGTCCATGGTCACCACGCGATAGCCTTCCATCGCCGCCTGCAAGGCGCAGATGGGGTCGATCTCGGTCACCCAGACCGTGGCGCCGAGACCACGGAAGGCCTGTGCGCAACCCTTGCCGACGTCGCCGTAACCGAGCACCACGCCGATCTTGCCCGCCACCATCACGTCGGTGGCGCGCTTGATGCCGTCCATCAGCGATTCGCGGCAGCCGTACAGGTTGTCGAACTTGGACTTGGTGACCGAGTCGTTGACGTTGATGGCCGGGAATGCAAGGCGACCTTCCTCGGCCATCTGGTACAGGCGGTGCACACCGGTGGTGGTCTCCTCGGTCACGCCGCGGATCGCGACGATGCGCTTCGAATACCAGGCCGGGTCCTGCTCCAGATGCCGGGCGATGGCGGCGTACAGGCACTTTTCCTCGTCGTTGGTCGGCTTGGCGATGGCCGAGCGGTCCTTCTCCGCGCGCACTCCGAGATGCAGCAGCAGGGTGGCATCGCCCCCGTCGTCGAGAATCATGTTGGCCGGTTCATTGGGCCAGTCGAGGATCCTGTGGGTGTAGTCCCAGTATTCGTCGAGGGTTTCGCCCTTGTAGGCATAGACCGGGATGCCTTCGGCGGCGATGGCGGCGGCGGCGTGGTCCTGGGTGGAATAGATGTTGCACGAGGCCCAGCGCACCTCGGCGCCAAGCGCCACGAGGGTCTCGATCAGCACCGCGGTCTGGATGGTCATGTGCAGGCTGCCGGCAATGCGGGCACCCTTGAGTGGCTGGGCGGCCCTGTATTCGGCGCGGATGGCCATCAGACCGGGCATCTCGGTCTCGGCGATGCGGATTTCCTTGCGGCCCCAGT
>CAZOZD010000103.1:0-7603 GCA_964584195.1 uncultured Burkholderiales bacterium | reverse complement strand
GTCTTTTTCGCCCTCGGCTGGCTGGCGGCTCGGGTTGACATCCGCCAGGTGGTGCGCGAATCCCGCGCGGTGCCGGCCTCCTACTTCAAGGGGCTCAATCATCTGCTCAGCGAACAGCCGGACAAGGCGATCGAAGCCTTTCTGGAGGTGGCACGGCTGGATCCGGACACACTCGAACTGCATTTCGCGCTGGGTGCGCTGTTTCGTCGCCGGGGCGAGCTGGAGCGGGCCATCCGCATTCATCAGAATCTGGTCGATCGCGCCGACCTGAAGCAGGATCAACGTCTGAAGGCACTGAACGAACTGGGTGAGGATTTTCTCAAGGCCGGCCTGCTGGATCGGGCCGAGACGATCTTCAGGCGGCTCGAATCCGGTCCGCGCGCGCTCGACGCATTGCGCCGCCTGCTCGACATCCATGTACTGGAGAAGGACTGGGAGCAGGCCATCGCCACAGCGCGTCGTCTGGAACGGTTGGGCTCCTCGGTCAGCAATGCGGAGATCGCGCATTACCATTGTGAACTGGCACAGCTGGCCATGCTGCGCGAGGATCCGGATGCAGCCAGAAAGCAGCTGGATGCCGCCCTTGCGGCCCATCCCAGGTCGGCCCGGGCACATCAGCTGCTGGGCGACCTGGCTGCCCGCGGCGGTGACGACCGCGCCGCGATTGCCGCCTGGCGGGCACTGGAGAGCGAGAATCCGGCCTATCTGCCGCTGGTGGCCTCCCGCCTGATGCAGGCCTACCAGCGCCTGGGCGAGCCCGAGGCCGGACTGGCGCTGTTGCGCGGCTATCATGATCGCCATCCCGGCGGTGACCTGTTCCAGCCAGTGTTCCAGGCCACGGCCGCCAGCCAGGGCTGGGATGCCGCCGTCGAACTGGCGGGGGAAGCCCTCAAGCGTTCCCCGGGGCTGCGCGTTCTGGACGATTACCTGCAAGCGCGGATGGCGGCGGCGGGCGAGGCGGCCGATCTGGAGAGCCGTATTGCCCAGGATGTGGTGCATCGCCAGGCCAGCCGCCTGGCCCACTATCATTGCGTGCGCTGTGGTTTCCGCGCCCGCCAGCATTTCTGGCAGTGTCCCGCCTGCGCGGCTTGGGACAGCCTTCCGCCCGACCGACAGGAGTCCGAACATGTCTGATCCTCGCGACGAGCCACGCGTCATCGTTGCGCTCGACTATCCCGATGCCGCCGCGGCCCTGGCCCTGGTCGACCGACTCGACCCGTCGCTCTGCCGTATCAAGGTGGGCAAGGAGCTGTTCGTCCGGGCCGGGCCCGATCTGGTGCGGCGCCTGGTCGGGAGAGGATATGCGGTATTCCTGGACCTCAAGTTCCATGACATCCCGAATACAGTCGCCGCAGCTTGCCGTGCCGCCGCCGACCTTGGGGTATGGCTCATGAACGTGCATGCATCGGGTGGGCTGGAGATGATGCGGGCGGCGCGCGCCGCGCTGGGCGAGGCCGGGACCCGGCCGCGCCTGATCGCAGTGACGGTGTTGACCAGCCTCGATGGCGCCGATCTTCGCCAGATTGGTCTCGCCGACGAGCCGGCCACCCAGGTCGAGCGCCTGGCGCGCCTGGCGCGCGAGGCAGGCCTCGATGGTGTGGTCTGCTCGGCCCAGGAAGCGGGCCTGCTGCGCCAGCGCATCGGTGCCGACTTCATGCTGGTCACGCCGGGCATCCGCCCGGCCGGCAGCGCTTCCGGCGACCAGAGCCGGATACTCACCCCGGCCCGGGCCATGGCCTCCGGCGCCGACTATCTGGTGATCGGCCGGCCCATCACCCAGGCCGTGGACCCGCTTCTGGCCCTGCAATCCATCCGTGCCGAAATCGCCGCCCAGCCTGGAGCCGAATCATGAAGATCGCCATCGCCGGCACCGGTTACGTCGGCCTGTCCAATGCCATCCTGCTCGCCCAGCATAACGAGGTGGTCGCGCTCGACATCGTGGCCGAGAAGGTCACGCGGCTCAACCAGAAAAGATCGCCGATCGAGGACCACGAAATCGAGGACTATCTGGCCCACAGGGCGCTCGATTTTCGCGCCACGCTGGACAGGCACGAGGCCTACGCGGGTGCGGACTACGTCATCATCGCCACGCCCACCGACTACGATCCCGACACCAACTACTTCAACACCAAGTCCGTCGAGGCCGTGGTGCGCGACGTGCTGGCCATCCACCCCCAGGCGGTGATGGTCATCAAGTCCACCGTGCCGGTGGGCTATACCGCCAAGCTCAAGGCCGAGCTCGGTTGTGACAACATCATCTTTTCACCCGAGTTCCTGCGCGAGGGGCGGGCCCTGTATGACAACCTGCATCCCAGCCGCATCATCGTCGGCGAGAAATCGGAACGAGCCCGGATCTTTGCCGGACTTCTGCAGCAAGGCGCGATCAAGCAGGACATCCCGACCCTGTTTACCGACAGCACCGAGGCCGAGGCGATCAAGCTGTTCGCCAACACCTACCTGGCCATGCGGGTGGCCTACTTCAACGAGCTCGATACCTATGCCGCCACGCATGGGCTGGATACGCGCCAGATCATCGACGGGGTGTGCCTCGATCCGCGCATCGGCGACCACTACAACAACCCCAGCTTCGGCTACGGCGGCTACTGCCTGCCCAAGGACACCAAGCAACTCCTCGCCAACTACCGCGACGTGCCGCAGAACCTGATCCACGCCATCGTCGAGGCCAATACCACGCGCAAGGACTTCATCGCCGATGAGATCCTGCGCATGAACCCCGGTGTGGTGGGCGTCTATCGCCTGGTCATGAAGGCCGGCTCGGACAATTTCCGCGCTTCGGCCATCCAGGGCATCATGAAGCGGATCAAGGCCAAGGGCATTCCGGTCATCGTCCATGAGCCGGTGCTGTCGGCGCCGGAGTTCTTCCATTCCCGTGTGGTCAACGACCTCGCCGCCTTCAAGCGCGAGGCCGATGTCATCATCGCCAACCGGCTGACCGGCGACCTGGAGGACGTGGCCGAAAAGGTCTACACGCGGGACCTGTTCGGCAAGGATTGAGCGCGGGCGCGGGTGACGGATGGGTGACATGGAAAACGGGTACATGAACATCGAGGAAATTGTCGGCAACACGCCGCTGGTGCGCCTGAAGAAGCTGCCTGGCGTGACCAGCAACACCGTGCTGGTGAAGCTGGAGGGCAACAATCCGGCCGGTTCGGTGAAGGACCGGCCCGCCCTGGCCATGATCGCCAAGGCCGAGGCGCGTGGCGAGATCCGGCCGGGCGATACCCTGATCGAGGCGACCTCGGGCAATACCGGCATTGCACTCGCCATGGCGGCGTCCATGAAGGGCTATCGCATGATCCTGATCATGCCCGAGCACCTCTCCATCGAGCGCCGCCAGACCATGCGCGCGTTTGGCGCCGAGATCGTGCTCACCCCGAAGGAGGGGGGCATGGAGGCTGCGCGTGACCTCGCCGAGCGGATGGTGGCCTCGGGCGGGGGCGTCATGCTCGACCAGTTTTCAAATCCCGACAACCCGGCCGCGCATTACGAGGGCACCGGACCGGAGATCTGGCGCGACACGGCGGGGCGCATCACCCACTTCGTTTCCAGCATGGGCACCACCGGCACCATCATGGGCTGCTCGCGCTACCTCAAGGAACGCAATCCGGCCATCCGGATTGTCGGCGTGCAGCCGGAAGAGGGCGCCAACATCCCCGGCATCCGCAAATGGCCGCCGGAATATCTGCCCAGCATCTGCGATTTCTCCCGCATCGACCGCATGATCTACGTCAGCCAGCCGAATGCGGAGGAAACCTCCCGCCGCCTGGCCCGGGAGGAGGGCATATTCGCCGGGATTTCATCCGGCGGTGCGCTCTGGGCAGCGCTGCAATTGAGCCGTGAACTGGAAAACGCGGTGATCGTCAGCATCGTATGCGACCGGGGCGATCGATATCTGTCCACCGGGGTATTCCCGGCCTGAAGGGCTGGGGCCGAGCCTGGGCTCCAGGCGCCATTCCATTTCGTGAGGTCATAGGATGAAAAGGGTACGGGTCTGGGACCTGCCGACGCGATTGTTTCATTGGACGCTGCTGGCGCTGATCGTGGCGGCCTACATGAGCCGTGAATTCGACGCCATGATCTGGCATCAGCGCATCGGTCTTTCAATCCTGGGCTTGATCGTGTTCAGGCTGGCATGGGGCTTTGTGGGCTCCACCCATGCGCGTTTCACCAACTTCCTGCGCGGCCCGGCTGCGATCCGCGCCTATCTGCGCGGGGAGTGGCGGGGTCTGGGGCACAATCCGCTCGGCGGCTGGTCGGTGCTGGCATTGTTGCTGGCGCCGCTTGGAATGGCGCTGACCGGCCTGTTCGCCAACGATGCGGTGGCCTTCCGCGGCATGCTGGCCGACCGGGTCAGCGGCAGCGTGAGTACCCAGCTCACCGACCTGCATGTGTTGTTGTTCAACGGCCTGCTGGTGCTGGTGGCGCTGCATGTGGCAGCGATCCTGTACCACCGGCTGGCGAAGAAAGAAGACCTGGTGCGGCCGATGCTGGATGGCGTCAAGACCGTGGGGGAGGATGCCGCGGACGCCCGGGGCGGTGGCTGGCCCGCCTTGCTGTTTGCCTTGACGCTGGCGGGTGCCTGCGTGGCACTGGTGTTCTGGCTGGTGCCCGCGCCGGTGTCGCTGCCGGCCGATTACAGCATGCCGGACTGGTGAGCGTGGATCGCGACCGCGCCCGGATTCGGGCGCGTCGCTCCGGCGTGTGTTTCAGTTCTTGCGTTGCCGGCTGAGCATGTGCTCGATCGCCTGGGCGGCCCGGTCCCTGGCGCCGAGGCCGAATGCGATGGCGAATGCGAGACCCACCGCGCCGAAGGCGATGATGAACGCGGCGGTAAGCAGTTCGCTGGAGATCTGCAATTGCTCCAGGGCGATGAAGAACACGAACACCATCATCGCGTACTCGGAGAATGTGGATACCGACAGTGCGCCCTCGAAGCCGACGTTGTTGAGCCAGGCAAACACCAGGCGATTGATGAAGCGGGCCAGGATGGTGCCGAACACCAGCACCATGATGGCGACCACCACGTTGGGAATGTAGAGCACCACCTTGTTGAACAGCTCTGCCACCATGTGCAGGCCGAGCGAGTTGGCCACGGTGACGATCATCACCAGGATGATCAGCCAGTAGACCAGGTTGCCGAGGATGGTGGCGAACGAAACGTCCAGGTCGGCCTGCTTGAGGAAGGACTCCAGGCCCGATTTTTCGGTGACCTTGTCGAAATGGACCAGCTTGAGCAGGCCCAGCACGCCACCTCGCGCCAGACGGGCGAGAACCCAGCCCAGCAGCAGGAGCAGCAGCGCGGCCAGCAACTGGGGCACGAATGCGGCCATCTGCGTCCAGAACGAGGTGATTGATGCGACGAAGATGTCGAGCTGTTGCATGGCGGACTCCAGGGTTGTGGACGGTCGTGGGTGGATTATAGGAAATGCGCGGTTACGGTTTGGCGGCGTCGGGGGAGCTCAATCCGGAAGCTGCTCGCGGCTGATCAGGCAGACCAGGTCTTCGCCGCCTTCCAGCTCCGGCCAGGCGAACTCCAGGTCGGGGAAGGCCGCTTCCAGCGCGGCGCGATTGTGGCCGATCTCCAGCGCCAGCAGGCCGTAGGGCTCAAGGTGGCGTGCGGCTTCGCGCAGGATGCGGCGGATCACGTCGAGCCCGTCCTCGCCCGCGGCCAGGCCGAGTTCCGGTTCGGCGCGGTATTCCGGCGGCAGCCTGGCCATGGCCTCGGCATCGACATAGGGCGGGTTGCACACGATGATGTCGTAGCGGCGGTCTCCCAGGCCGGCGAACAGGTCCGACTCGATCAGCTCGACGCGGGTTTCAAGGCCGTAGTCGGCGACGTTGCGCCAGGCGACTTCCAGGGCCCCGGCCGAGAGGTCGACCGCATCCACACGCGCTTCGGGAAAGGCCTGCGCCAGCAGGATGGCGAGGCAGCCGGAGCCGGTGCACAGGTCGAGCGCCGAGTGCACCGCGTCGGGCTCGGTCAGCCAGGGATCGAACTGTTCCAGGATCAGTCCGGCGAGGAAGGATCGGGGCACCAGCACCCGATCGTCGACTTGGAACCGATAGCCGTGCAGCCAGGCCTCGCCCGTGAGGTAGGCGGCCGGCTTGCGTTCCTTGATGCGGCGTTCGAGCAGTCCGGCCAGGCGTTCGGCCTCGAAGGGCAGCAGGCGAGCGTCCAGATAGGGATCGAGCCGGTCGATCGGCAGGTGCAGCGCATGCAGGATGAGATAGGCTGCCTCGTCGTGCGCCTCGCCGCTGCCGTGGCCGAAGAACAGTTCCGCCTCGTTGAAGCGGGATACCGCGAAGCGCAGCCAGTCGCGCAGCGTCACGAGTTCATTGCGCGCCAGTTCAAACATGCAGCAATCCTTCCAGGGTCTTGCGGTATACGGTGGTCAGCTGGGCGAGCTCGTCCACGCCTACGCATTCGTCGATCTTGTGGATGGTCTGGTTGACCGGGCCGAATTCCACCACCTCGGCACAGATGTCGGCGATGAAACGGCCATCCGAGGTGCCGCCGGTGGTCGACAGGATGGGCTCGATGCCGCAGGTGTCGAGGATGGCCCGGCTCAGCGCCTCGACCAGGGCGCCGCGCGGGGTGAGGAATGGCCGGGCGCCCAGCTCCCAGTCGAGCGTGTAGTCGAGGCCATGCCGGTCGAGGAGGGCATGGACCCGTTCCTTGAGGTTTTCCACCGTGCTGGCGGTTGAAAAGCGGAAGTTGAAGCGCACCTCCAGACTGCCGGGGATGACGTTGACGGCGCCCGTGCCGGCATGGATGTTGGAGATCTGCCAGGTGGTGGGCGGGAAGAATTCATTGCCCGGATCCCACTCGGTGGTCGCCAGCTCGGCAAGTGCGGGGGCCGCCCGATGCACCGGGTTGCAGGCGAGCTGGGGATAGGCGATGTGGCCTTGCAGGCCCTGCACGACGAGTCGGCCGTGCAGTGAACCGCGGCGGCCGTTCTTGAGGGTGTCGCCGAAGCGTTCGGCACAGGTCGGTTCGCCAACGATGCAATAATCGATCCGTTCACCACGCCCGGCCAGGTGCTCGACCACCCGCACCGTGCCGTCGACGGCGGGCCCTTCCTCGTCCGAGGTGATGAGCCAGGCGAGGCTGCCGGGCGGCTCGGGATGCTCGGCCAGGAAGGATTCCACGGCGGCGAGGAAGGCGGCGATCGATCCCTTCATGTCGGCCGCGCCGCGCCCGTACAGGTAACCGTCGCTGAGCGTGGCTGCGAAGGGCGGGTAGGACCATTTCTCCAGCGGCCCGGTGGGGACCACGTCGGTGTGTCCGGCAAAACAGATGAGGGGGGCGCCTGAGCCGCGTCGCGCCCACAGGTTGCGCACGCCGCCCCGGTCGATGCGCTCGAGTGTGAATCCAAGCGCGGCCAGCCGTTCAGCCAGCCAGTCCTGGCAGCCTGCGTCATCGGGTGTGAGCGAGGCCCGGGCGATCAAGGCCCGGGCGTATTCGAGCGCCTTGCTCATTCGCAGAAGAATGCGGCGTAGTTCTCTTCGGAAAAACCGATCTGGTACTGGCCGTCGCGGTCGAGGATGGGGCGCTTGATCACGCTGCTGCTGGCCTCCATCA
>CAZOZD010000102.1:0-7618 GCA_964584195.1 uncultured Burkholderiales bacterium | reverse complement strand
GGTGTTGCCGGTACAATCCCGGCTTTGGCTACACATAGGGTCGAAATGAATCTGCACGAATATCAGGCCAAGGCGGTGCTGCGCGAGTACGGCATCGCCACGCCGCGCGGCGTGACCGTCACGGCGGCGGACCAGTGCGCAGCGGCAGCGGGCGAACTTGGGGGTGAAGCCTGGGTGATCAAGGCCCAGGTCCACGCCGGCGGGCGCGGCAAGGCCGGTGGCGTGAAGGTCTGCCACTCGGTTGAGGAACTCGCGGGCACGGCTCATAACCTGCTCGGAAAGCGGCTGGTCACCTACCAGAACGCGCCCGATGGACAGCCTGTGCATACCCTGCTGATCGAGGAAACCCTGCCGATCGCACGCGAGCTGTATCTGTCCATCACCCTCGACCGCGCCGCGGAGCGAATCGGCCTTGTCGCGTCCGCGGCCGGCGGCATGGAGATCGAGGAAGTGGCACGCGCCACGCCGGACAAGATCCTGCGCGAGAGCGTGAATCCGGTCACCGGCCTGATGGATTACCAGGGCCGGAACCTGGCCTTTGGCTTGGGCCTGGCCGGCGAGCAGGTGGCCGCATTCGTGAAACTGGTCAAGACTGCATACCGCCTGTTCATCGAGCGCGACCTGGCACTTCTGGAGATCAATCCGCTGGTAGTGACCACGGACGGCCGCGTCCTGCCGCTGGACTGCAAGATGGGGCTCGACGACAACGCGCTTTATCGCCAGAAGGCACTGGCCGAGCTGGCCGACATGAGCCAGATCGACCCCAAGGAGGCCGAGGCGCATCGTCACAACGTCAACTACATCGCGCTGACCGGCAACATCGGCTGCATGGTCAACGGCGCGGGGCTGGCCATGGCGACCATGGACCTGATCAAGCTTTCTGGCGGCGAGCCGGCCAACTTTCTCGACGTCGGCGGGGGGGCCACGGCCGAGTCGGTGGCGCGCGCATTCCAGATCATTCTGGCGGACCCGAATGTAAAAGCGGTGCTGATCAACATCTTCGGCGGCATCGTGCGCTGCGACCTGATTGCCGAGGGCATCATCCAGGCGGTGCAGGAGGTGGGCGTCAAGGTGCCGGTGGTGGTGCGCCTGGAAGGCACCAACGCCGAGGCCGGACGCGCCCTGTTGGCGAATTCCGGGCTGGACATCCTCGCCGCCAATGACCTCACCGAAGCCGCGCAACGCGCGGTGCAGGCCGCGCAAGGAGGATGAGGATGAATCTGACTGCGATCATCGAGCGTGAAGGCGATGGCTATGTGGCCTTGTGCCCGGAACTGGACATCGCCAGTCAGGGTGGGAGTGTTGGCGAGGCACGGGACAATCTTCGCGAAGCGGTGGAGCTGTTTCTGGAGTGTGCCGATCCGTCCGAGATCACCGCCCGCAGACACGGCGAGGTGTATGTCACCCAGCTTGAGGTGGCGGTTGGTTAAGCTGAGGGTATTGTCTGGCCGGGCGGTATGCGCCATCCTCGCACGGCATGGTTTCCTTCAGGTTCGACAACGTGGTAGCCACGTGGTGATGCAAAAGCGTACCGAGGCTGGCACAGTCACCGTTCCAGTGCCCGATCATCCGGAGATCCGCATCGGCACATTGCAGTCCATCATCCGGCAATCGGGTGTGGACAAGCATGAATTCGAGATTTCATCATGAGCATCCTGATCGATAAGCAAACCAAGGTCCTCTGCCAGGGCTTCACCGGCAAGCAGGGCAGCTTTCACTCCGAGCAGGCCATCGCCTATGGCACGCAACTGGTCGGTGGCGTCACGCCCGGCAAGGGCGGGCAGACCCATCTCGACCGGCCGGTATTCAACACCGTGCGCGATGCAGTGCGCGAGACCGGGGCGGATGCCAGCATGATCTATGTGCCGGCCGCATTCGCCGCAGATGGCATCCTGGAAGCGGCCGATGCCGGCATCCGGGTCATCGCCTGCATCACCGAGGGCATCCCGGTGCGCGACATGATCAACGTCAAGGCCGCCATCCGCGCCAACGGCGCCAGCCTGATCGGCCCCAACTGCCCGGGGCTCATCACCCCCGGCGAGTGCAAGATCGGCATCATGCCGGGTTTCATCCATCAGCCTGGCAAGGTTGGCATCGTATCCCGCTCCGGCACCTTGACCTACGAGGCGGTCTGGCAGACCACCCGGCTGGGCCTGGGCCAGTCGACCTGTGTCGGCATCGGCGGCGACCCGATCAAAGGGCTCGATTTCATCGATTGCCTGGCGATGTTCGAGGCCGATCCGCAGACGGAAGCGATCATTCTGGTCGGCGAGATCGGTGGCACGGCCGAGGAAGCAGCGGCCGAGTACATCCAGGCGCATGTGAAAAAGCCGGTGGCGGCCTACATCGCCGGACTGACCGCGCCGCGCGGCAAGCGCATGGGCCATGCCGGGGCCATCATCGCCGGCGGTTCCGGGCGCGCGGAAGACAAGATCGCTGCCCTGGAAAAGGCCGGCGTGGTGGTGGCGCAAAGTCCGGCCGGTCTGGGCGAAGCGGTGCTCGAAGCCATGCGCCGCGGCTGAACTTCGGCCATGACCCGGGTGAGCTTCTATTTCAACGCCGTCGACAAGCTCGACACGGCGCGCAAGCTGGCCACCAAGGCCTTCCAGGCCGGCCAGCGCACCTTGCTGTACACCGCCGACGCGAGCGTCGCGCAGAACCTCGACCAGACCCTGTGGACGCGCCCGCCCTTGTCCTTCCTGCCGCATGTGCGCTGCGGCCACCCGCTGGCCGCGGAAACGCCGGTGCTGATCGGCACCGACCCCGAGGCCCTGCCGGCGCATGATGTGCTGATCAACCTCGAGCCGGAGCCGCCCGCCTGTTTCGCCCGTTTCGAACGACTGATCGAACTGGTCGGCAGCGACGAGGCGGACAAGGTGCATGGCCGTGCGCGCTGGCAGTTCTACAAGTCGCGCGGCTATGCGCTGGACAAGGTCGATCTCGCCGGGGCCGGGCAATGAGTGCGTCCCTGCCCGAGGATGACATCCTCGCCCAGGTCGATGCCCTGCTCGGCAAGCGAATGGGGTTTACTGCGGCGCGTCCCGGCGGGGTGGATGACTTTCCCCTGCTCACCGACATCGTCGCGCCGGCGGCTGCGGTGCCCGGTGAGCCGCATGGCAAGCCTGCGGTCGAGCCACCGTCTCCTGCCGCCGCGACCGACAGGCGCGCATTCGATGCGCTCCTGCCCGAGTCCGAGCGGCTGGCCGAGGCCATTGCCGCCAGCCTGGAGCGCCGGCTGTCCGACCTGTTCATCCGCCAGCAGATTCATCTGGAGGAGCTCATCCGCCGCGTGGTGCGCGACGAGCTCGCCCGCGATGCCGCCCAGCGCGGGGCGGGACCGCCGGACAAGCCGGTATAATTCCCCAAAGCACGGTTGCACTCGGTCATGAAGGCGCTTTTCCCTCATCCCCGGCCCTTCCTCCGGCGGGGGAAGGGTGAAATTCCCCTCGCCCTTCGGGTGAGGGGGTGGGGGTGAGGCAAACCGCCCGCCGCGGATCTTGTATACGCTTTTTGTAGTACCCCCCAGAAACCACTCCAATTCACACCACACTCCCTCTTAGACCCAATATGGAACTCGCCAAAAGCTTTGATCCGCACGACATCGAGAAACGCTGGTATGCCCGCTGGGAGGAGGCCGGCTGGTTCGGCATGGGCCGCGAGGAAGGGCGCCAGCCGTACTGCATCCTGCTGCCGCCGCCCAACGTCACCGGCACCCTGCACATGGGGCATGCATTCCAGCACACGCTGATGGACGGACTGATTCGCTATCACCGCATGCGGGGCGAGAACACCCTCTGGCAGCCGGGTACCGACCACGCCGGCATCGCGACGCAAATCGTCGTCGAACGCCAGCTCGATGCGCAGAAGGTTTCCCGCCACGATCTCGGCCGGGAAAAGTTCCTGGAAAAGGTGTGGGAATGGAAGGAGCATTCCGGTTCCACCATCACCCGCCAGATGCGCCGCCTGGGCACCTCGCCAGCCTGGGAGCGGGAGCGCTTCACCATGGACGAGGGGCTTTCTCGCGCAGTGACCGAGGTGTTCGTCAAGCTGTACGAGGAGGGCCTGATCTATCGCGGCAAGCGCCTGGTGAATTGGGACCCGGTCTTGCAGACCGCGGTGTCCGATCTGGAAGTCGTGAGCACCGAGGAAGACGGCTTCATCTGGGAGATCCATTATCCGCTCGAAGACGGCTCGGGCGTCCTCACTGTCGCCACCACCCGGCCCGAGACCCTGCTCGGCGACACCGCCGTGGCGGTGAATCCGGCTGACGAGCGCTATGCGCATCTGGTCGGCAAGACCGTGCGCCTGCCGATTGCCGAGCGCAGCATCCCGATCATCGCCGACGACTATGTGGATCGGGAATTTGGCACCGGTGTGGTGAAGATCACCCCGGCGCACGACTTCAACGACTGGCAGGTTGGCCAGCGCCACAAACTCGCCGCCATCAACGTGCTGACCCTGGATGCGCGCATGAACGAGTTCGCCCCGATCGAGTACCAGGGCCTGGACCGCTATGTGGCTCGCCAGAAGATCCTCGACGAGCTCCAGGCCCGGGGCCTCCTGGTCTCCGCCAGGCCGCACAAGCTGATGATCCCGCGCGGCGACCGCACCCATGCAGTCATCGAGCCGATGCTCACCGACCAGTGGTTCATGAGCATGGAAGGCCTGGCCCGCGACGCGCTGGCGGTGGTCGATCGTGGTGAGCTCAGGTTCGTGCCGGAAAACTGGACCACCACCTACCGGCAGTGGCTGGAAAATATCCAGGACTGGTGCATTTCCCGCCAGCTGTGGTGGGGCCACCGCATCCCGGCCTGGTATGACGAGGACGGCAACATCTATGTCGGCCGCAGCGAAGCCGAGATACGCAGCAATCCCGCCTACGCCGCGCGCCTCAAGCCGCACGTCTCGCTCACTCAGGATGAAGACGTGCTCGACACCTGGTTCTCCAGCGCACTGTGGCCATTCTCCACCCTGGGCTGGCCGGACGACACCTGGGAGATGAAGCATTATCTGCCCACCTCGGTGCTGGTCACCGGCTTCGACATCATATTCTTCTGGGTGGCGCGCATGGTCATGATGACCCTGCACTTCACTGGCCGTGTGCCGTTCAGTGAGGTGTATGTCACCGGCCTGGTGCGCGACGCGCACGGCAACAAGATGAGCAAGTCCAAGGGCAACATCCTCGACCCCATCGATCTCATCGATGGCATCGAGCTCGATGCCCTGGTGAACAAGCGCACCCAGGGCCTGATGAACCCGAAACAGGCCGAGAGCATCGAAAAGGCGACCCGCAAGGAGTTTGCGGATGGCATTCCCAGCTTCGGCACCGACGCACTGCGCTTCACATTCGCCAGCCTCGCCAGCCACGGCCGCGACATCAAGTTCGACCTCGCCCGTTGCGAGGGCTACCGCAACTTCTGCAACAAGCTGTGGAACGCCAGCCGTTTCGTGCTCATGAATATGACCCCTTCCCGCTCCGGGGGAGGCGCCGGGGATGAGGGCGCGGCGGATGCGAACCCAGTTCCCTCACCCCTTCTGCCTCTCCCGGAGGGAGAGGGGAATCCATCCTTTGTGGACCGCTGGATTCTGGCGCGCTTGGACCAGGCCGTGGCGGCGGTGCGCGAGGGCTACGCCAGCTACCGCTTCGACCAGGTGGCGCGGGCAATCTATGAATTCGTCTGGGACGAGTATTGCGACTGGTACCTGGAGCTTGCCAAGGTGCAGCTCGCCGCCCCGTCGCCTGCGGTGCAGGCACATACCCGCCATACCCTGCTCGGCGTGCTGGAAGAGGTTCTGCGTCTGGCGCACCCGATCATCCCCTTCATCACCGAGGAGCTCTGGCAGACCGTGGCGCCGCTGGCGGGCAAATCCGGCCCCAGCGTCATGCTCGCGGCCTACCCGGAGTCGCGTCCCGGGCGCGCCGACCCGGCCGCCATGGCCGAGATGGAGGTGCTCAAGGCACTGGTCAATGCCTGCCGCAACCTGCGCGGCGAGATGAACGTGCCGCCCTCGCAGAAAGCGCCCTTGTATGTCGAGGGCGATCCGGAGCAGGTGGCGCGTCTCGCCCCCTATCTCGCCATGCTCGCCCGCCTGAGCGAGGTGAAGGCGGTCCACCCTCTGCCGGAGAGCGATGCGCCGGTTTCGGTGGTGGGGGCGTGGCGCTTGATGCTGCACATCGAGGTCGATCGTGGCGCGGAGATCGCCCGCCTGGACAAGGAGATCGCACGCCTGTCCGGCGAGATTGCCAAGGCCACGGCCAAGCTGGCCAACCCCAGCTTCGTCGACAAGGCCCCGCCAGCCGTGGTCGAGCAGGAACGCCGGCGCATGGCCGAATTCAGCGCCACTCTGGAAAAGGTGCAGGCCCAGCGCGCCCGTCTGGGTTGAACCCAGATTGTTCATTCGCCCCATAACGTGTGTCCCCTCCCCCAACGGGGGTACCCATTCGGGCATAAAAGGGCAGGGTGGGGGTGCGGCCCGATCAGGCGGCGTTGGATGCAGGGCTCGCACGAAGAAGCGGCTTTCGCCGCACCCTCATCCCAACCTTCCCCCAATGGGGGAAGGGGTGGAAAATTCTCAATAGACAATCTGGGTTGAATGCCTGCTTGAGGCAATCCCGGTCAATAGTGGGGTGGAATCTCTTCGCGCGGGTCGCCAGGCTCGCCGGAAACCTCCGCCTTCGCATCGCGAAACTGTTGGTAGAGCAGGCGGAACTGACGCTGGAGCAGGTCGAGTTGCTGTTGCTGCGCATATACCGTGCGGTTGAGGGCCTCGATCTGGTCTTCGGCCCATGCCAGCTTGAGCTCCAGTTCGAGCACGCGGTCGGAATCAGGCATGGGCGGCTTCCTTCAGACCGCGCGGTTCGATGTGCACGCTGCGGCTGCCGTCGGTCAGCCACAGTTGGCCATCCTGAAGGGTGCATTGCAGACGCATGCCGCGTGCCGTCAATTGGGTGAGCTGATCGCTGCCGGGCAGCTCCAATACCCTGAGATTGTTCAGCCCGGCCAGCTTGTCCCCGTTCTGCCGCCACCACACCTCCACCGCGCGGCCACCATAGGCCAGCAAGACCACCTGTTCGGCACGCTTGCAGGCCTTGCGCAGCCATTTCTCGTCGGGCAGGCCGACATCGATCCAGAGGCGGATGGCGCCGGTCAGGTCGCGTCGCCAGAGGTCGGGTTCGTCGTCGACACACAGTCCTTTGCCGAAGGTCAGATCCGCATCGGCAAAGAGCGCGAAGGCCACCAGCCTGACCAGCATCCGTTCATCGGTCTCGGACGGGTGGCGGGCGAGGGTCAGTGCATGATCGGCGTAATAGCCGCGATCCATGTCGGCGATGGCCAGTTCGGCCTTGTATACGGTTGATTTGAGTGCCATGGTCGGATGGAGGGTAGCAGCGAAAGCAGGCCGTGCCCATGCCAATGCGGTGGATTCGGCGTGTTCATCCCGTAATGGAACCACAAAGTCACCGAGAACGGAGCGGAGGGTTTGTGTTTTCGGGTGCGTGCGCCCTGCCGGGCGCAGCAAAAAAAACGGCTGCCGGAGCAGCCGTTTCGCATCGACCCGGTTCAGGATTACTTGGCCGGGGCGGGGGCCGGAGCAGGAGCCGCGCCATAGGGCAGGC
>CAZOZD010000101.1:6804-7625 GCA_964584195.1 uncultured Burkholderiales bacterium | reverse complement strand
ATCCTCACCGCAGACCACGCGCTTGAGCGCGCCGGCCTTGAAGATGGAGAACACTTGCAAGGGCATCTTCTGTTCGCGGCAGAGTGCGAATGCGGCGGTGTCGAGTACACCCAGGTTGCGGGCGATGGCCTCGTCGAAGGTGAGGCGATCGTAACGCGTGGCGGCGGGATCCTTCTTCGGATCGGCACTGTACACACCGTCGACCTTGGTGGCCTTGAGCATCAGGTCTGCACCGATCTCGGCGGCGCGCAGTGCGGCCGCGGTGTCGGTGGTGAAGAACGGGTTGCCGGTGCCGCCGCCGAAGATCACGACCCGGCCGGCTTCGAGATGACGCACAGCGGCGTCACGCTCGAAGGTTTCGCCGACATGGGCGATCGTGACCGCGGTCTGCACCTGCGCCGGTATGCCGGCCTGCATCAGCGCATCCTTGAGCGCCAGGGCGTTCATTACCGTGGCCAGCATGCCCATGCCGTCGGCAGTGGCGCGGTCCATGCCGGACAAGGCTCCGGTGGCGCCCCGGAACAGGTTGCCTCCACCGATGACGATGCCGACCTGGACATTGAGGCCAACCACTTCGTCGATCTGGCGGACGATGTCCTGCAGGGTTCCAGCGTGATAGCCGAATGCGTCCGGCCCCATCAGGGCCTCGCCGGAGAGCTTGAGCAGAATGCGGCGGACGGCGGGCAGGCCGGTCATGGGCGTCTCCTCAGGCCTTGCTGGCCTGGGCCATCACCTCGGCAACGAAGTCATCCTTCTTCTTCTCGATGCCCTCGCCGACCAGGTACAGGGTGAAGCTCGCGACACTTGCCCCCTTGCCCTTG
>CAZOZD010000101.1:0-6794 GCA_964584195.1 uncultured Burkholderiales bacterium | reverse complement strand
GCGGCAGCCTGCGCCGCGACTTCGGCGGCGAAGTCGGCGTCCTTCTTCTCCAGACCCTCGCCGACGACATACAGCGCGAAGGTGGCGACCGAGGCGCCCTTCGACTTCAGCAGCTGCTCGATGGTCTGCTTGTCGTCCTTCACGAAGGGCTGGCCCAGCAGGGTGACCTCCTTGAGGAACTTCTGCACGCTGCCTTCCACCATCTTCTCGACGATGTTGGCCGGCTTGCCGGATTCGGCCGCCTTCTGCGCGGCGACGCGGCGCTCGGCCTCGATCAGCTCGGCGGATACCCCGGATGCATCGAGGGCCTTGGGCTTGGCGGCGGCGATGTGCATGGCGAGATCACGGGCCAGGGCCTCGTCGCCGCCAACCAGGTCGATCAGCACACCGATCTTGGAGCCGCCATGGACATAGCTGGCCAGCGCGCCCCGGGCCTCGCAGCGGACGAAGCGGCGGATGGACATGTTCTCGCCAATCTTGCCGACGAGCTGGGTGCGGGTCTCTTCCACCGTGGCGCTGCCCAGGTTCATGCCGGACAGTGCCTCGACGTCGGCGGGATTGTTCTTCGCGACGGTTTCCGCGAGATTCTTGGCGAAAGCCAGGAAATCATCATTCTTGGCGACGAAGTCGGTCTCGCAGTTCACCTCGACGATGGCGCCCAGCTTTGCATCCGGGCTGATCCAGATACCGACCACGCCTTCGGCGGCGATGCGGCCGGCGGCCTTGCTGGCCTTGCTGCCGAACTTGACGCGGATGATCTCCTCGGCCTTGGCCATGTCGCCGCCAGCCTCGTTGAGTGCCTTCTTGCAGTCCATCATGGGCGCATCGGTACGCTCACGCAGTTCCTTCACCATGGATGCGGTAATTTCCGCCATGATCATCACTCCAGAATATTGATTCAAAGGTTTAAAACTTGTTCTCAGTGCATTGATTCTGCTTGATTTTCATGGATTCTGTCCATGCTATGCAGATTCAGCAAAACGCCCCGGACCGGGGCGCTGCAAAACGAAGGGGGCGCTCCGGCCCCCTGGCGATGGATCATTCGGCGACGGCGGCGCCTTCATCCACCTCGACGTACTCGTCCTCGCCACTGGCGACCATTTCCTCGATCACTTGGGCCTTGCCTTCCAGCACCGCGTCGGCCATGCCGCGGGCATAGAGGCGGATGGCGCGGCTGGAGTCGTCGTTGCCGGGAATGACGTAATCGACGCCCTGCACCGAGTTGTTGGTGTCGACCACACCGATGACCGGGATGCCCAGCTTCCTGGCCTCGGTGATGGCGATCTTCTGGTAGCCGACGTCGACCACGAACAGGGCGTCGGGCAGGGCGGCCATGTCCTTGATGCCGCCCAGGCTGCGCAGCAGGTTGTCGTATTCGCGCTGCAAGCCGAGCAGTTCCTTCTTGGAGAGGTTGTCGCGATTGCCCTCGGCGAGCATGGCTTCCATGTCCTTGAGGCGCTTGACCGACTGCTTGACGGTCTTGAAGTTGGTCAGCATGCCGCCCAGCCAGCGGTGCGAGACATAGGGCATGCCGCAGCGCGCGGCTTCCTCGGCCATGATCTCGCGGGCCTGGCGCTTGGTGCCGACGAACAGGATGGAGCCCTTGTTGCTGGAGAGACGACGCACGAACTTGGCGGCCTCCTCGAACAGCGGCAGGGTCTTTTCCAGGTTGATGATGTGGATCTTGTTGCGATGGCCGAAGATGTAAGGGGCCATCTTGGGATTCCAGTAACGGGTCTGGTGGCCGAAATGAACGCCGGCCTCCAGCATTTGACGCATGGTCACGGACATGAGGGTTGCTCCAGGGTTAAGGTTGGGCCTCCATCCGCCGAACGCCCGGACTCCAGGTCAGACCCGGAAGCGCGGACACCTTAACGAGGGCGGATGTGCGGATTTTCCCGCGCCCGGGGCGGAAAGCCGCAGGCGCAAGACCCGGGATCATACCTTGCACCGCAAAACATCGCAATCGTCCGCGAATCTGCATCGTCGGCACTGCGGTGCCGGAGGTCGACTGGGCCCCGGGGCTTGAATACAATCTTCCGCAAACCATGCCGCTTTGCGGAAGAAAGGCCTACCATGACCCAACGCACCGCGACCCTCCACCTGGACGACGGCCAGGTCGTCACCCTGCCGATCCTGTCCGGCAGCCTCGGGCCGGACGTGATCGACATGCGTCCGCTTGCCGCGCAGGGGTATTTTTCATACGACCCCGGTTTCGTCGCCACCGCCAGCTGCAACTCGGCCATCACCTACATCGACGGCGAGCAAGGGCTGCTCTACTACCGCGGCTACCCCATCGAGCAACTGGCCGAACACGCCGATTTCATGGAAGTGGCCTATCTGCTGATGCATGGCGAATTGCCGGATGCCGGTCAGAAGTCCGGTTTCGTCGCCACGGTGCGCAAGAACGCCATGTTGCACGACCTGATGTCCAACTTTTACCGCGGTTTCCGGCGCGACACCCATCCGATGGCCGTGATGGTCGGTGTCGTGGGCGCCATGTCGGCTTTTTACCGCGACTCGGCCGACCCGTTCGATCCAGCCCAGCGCGAGACGGCGGCCTTTCGTCTCCTGGCGAAGGTGCCGACCATCGCGGCATGGAGCTACAAGTACAACCTGGGCGAGCCGTTCATGTATCCGCAAACCCGTTTCGACTACGCGGAAAACTTCCTCTACATGATGTTCGCCACGCCATGCGAGGAATACACCCCCAACCCGGTTCTGGCCCGGGCGCTCGACCGCATCCTGATCCTGCACGCCGATCACGAGCAGAATGCTTCCACCTCCACGGTGCGTCTGGCGGGCTCTTCCGGCGCCAACCCCTATGCATGCGTCGCCGGTGGCATCGCCTCGCTGTGGGGGCCCCTGCATGGCGGTGCCAACGAGGCCACGCTGAAGATGCTGGAGGAGATCGGCGACGCCAACCGCATCGGCGAATACATCAAGCGGGCCAAGGACAAGACCGATTCGTTCCGTCTGATGGGCTTCGGCCACCGCGTATACAAGAACATGGACCCGCGCGCCGCGATCATGCGCCAGACCTGCCACGAGGTGCTGGATGTGTTGGGGCTCAACGACGATCCCCTGTTCAAGCTGGCACTGAAACTGGAGAAGATCGCCCTGGAGGACGACTATTTCATCCAGAAGAAGCTGTATCCGAATGTCGACTTCTATTCCGGCATCGTCATGCGCGCCATGGGCATTCCAAATTCGATGTTCACCGCCATATTCGCCCTGGCCCGCACCGCCGGCTGGATCGCGCAATGGAAGGAAATGATTTCCGATCCAGGCCATCGCATCTCGCGACCGCGCCAGCTCTATGTCGGTGCGCAGCGGCGTGACTACGTGCCGATCGAACGGCGTTGAACCGGGCGGCGGACACCGCGGCGGAGGCCTATTACTCCGGCAGCGCCGAATACCTGGCCGCACTGGTTGAGGCCGAGTCCGCCGTCGCCCCGGTGCCGGCCAGCGACCGGTCGGCACCGGGGGAGAACGATGACCGGTACACCCGCCAACGCGAGGCGGCGCAGGTGGCTGTGCTGCAACTCATCCAGGCCTACCGCTATCACGGTGTTCGCCAGGCCGATCTCGATCCACTGCGCCAGCATCCGCCGCCCTGCATCGCCGAGCTCGATCCGGGCAGCCATGGTCTGACCGCCCTCGATCTGGACCACGAGTTCGACACCGGCAACCTGGCCGGACCGCCGCGCGACACCCTGCGCAACATCCTCGCGCGTCTCAAGCAGGCCTATTGCGGCACGCTCGGCATCGAATACATGCATTTGAGCGACAGCGCCCGCAAGCAATGGCTGCGTCAGCGCATCGAGGCCGATGGCGAATGCATCGAGCCGGAGCGCCAGCGCTGGCTGTTGCGCCAGCTCAGCGCCGCCGAGACCCTGGAGAAGGTGATTCATGGTCGCTTCGTCGGCCAGAAACGGTTTTCGCTCGAAGGCGCCGAATCGCTCATTCCGCTTCTCAACCGGCTCGCCGAGCTGGCCGCCGCGGCCGGTGTGCGCGAGGTCGGCATGGGCATGGCGCACCGTGGCCGGCTCAATGTGCTGCACAACGTGCTCGGCCGTTCGGCACTGACATTCTTCCAGAATGAGGCCGAGGCCACACCGGAAGGGGCCGATTCCGGCGACGTCAAGTATCACCAGGGCTACGCCCGCGAGGTTCAGACCGCCGCCGGCCCCATCCGCCTGGCGCTGGCCTTCAATCCGTCGCACCTGGAGATCGTCGCGCCTGTGGTGCTGGGCTGGGTGCGGGCGCAGCAGCACAAGCGCGGCGATGTGGATGGCAGCCAGGTGCTGCCGCTGCTCATCCACGGCGATGCCGCATTCGCCGGCCAGGGCGTGGTGATGGAAACCCTCAACATGTCGGCCACGCGCGGTTTCGCCACCGGCGGCGCAATCCACGTGGTGGTCAACAACCAGATCGGCTTCACCACCTCCGATCCGCGCGATGCACGCTCCAGCCTGTATTGCACCGACGTCATGAAGATGGTCGAGGCGCCGGTGCTGCACGTCAATGGCGACGACCCGGAGGCGGTGTTGCGCGCGGCGCGCATGGCATTCGACTACCGCATGGCCTTCCGGGGCGACATCGCCATCGATCTGGTCTGCTACCGGCGTCTCGGTCACAACGAACAGGACGAGCCGATGGTCACCCAGCCGGCCATGTATCGCCGCATCCAGGCCCATCCCGGCGTGCGTGCGCTTCATGCCCGTCGCCTGGAGGCGGCCGGGGTGATCCGGGCGGGGGAGGCCGAAGCCATGGTGGCGGCATTCCGGCGCGACCTGGATGCGCCGCTGGCCCTTGTCGAGCGCCCGTACACCCCGTTCATCGCCGACTGGCGCCCGTATCGCGGCCAGTCCTGGCGTGCCGGCGCTGAAACCGGCGTGGCGGTCGAGCGGCTGCGCGCACTGGGCGAGCGCATGCTCCAGCTGCCGCCGGAGTTCAGCCTCCATCCCCGGGTGCGCGGACTGTTCGACGAACGTCGGCGCATGCTGGCCGGCGAACGGCCACTGGACTGGGGGCTGGCCGAAGCGCTGGCCTTCGCCAGCCTGCTGGATGAAGGGCACGGCGTCCGTCTTACCGGCCAGGACAGCGGGCGCGGCACATTCTTTCACCGCCACGCGGTGCTGCATGACCAGGAGCGGGGTCGCTGGGACGATGGCGTGCATGTGCCCTTGCGTCACCTGCACCCGGGGCAGGGCCACTTCCTGGTGGTCGATTCGCTGCTTTCGGAAGAGGCCGTGCTGGCCTTCGAGTATGGCTACGCCAGTTCGGCGCCGGAGGATCTCACCTTGTGGGAGGCGCAGTTCGGCGATTTCGCCAATGGTGCCCAGGTGGTGATCGACCAGTTCATCGCTGCCGGCGAGAGCAAATGGGGGCGCATGAACGGGCTCACCCTGTTGCTGCCGCACGGCTTCGAAGGCCAGGGGCCGGAACATTCCTCGGCCCGTATCGAACGCTTTTTACAGCTTGCCAGCCAGGACAATCTGCAACTCGCCCAGCCCAGCACGCCGGCGCAGATGTTCCACCTGCTTCGCCGTCAGGTGTTGCGGCCCTACCGCAAGCCTCTGGTGGTGTTCACCCCGAAGGGGTTGCTCCGCCATGACCGGGCCGGCTCCGGGCTGGATGCGCTGGCGGGAGGGGGCTTCCAGGCCGTGCTGGACGACCCCGGCGTGGCGGCGCCGGAACGGGTCCGCCGGCTGGTGCTGTGCAGCGGCCGCGTGTATTACGCGCTGTTGCAGCGACTGGAAGAGTTGAAGCACGACGCCATAGCCCTGATCCGGATCGAGCAACTGTATCCGTTTCCGGATCGGGAACTGGAAGCACTGCTCGGTCGCTATCCGAACGCAGGGGAATGGCTGTGGTGCCAGGACGAGCCGCGCAATCAGGGCGCCTGGCGCTTCATGGCGCATCGCTTGCCGGAACTGAGGGTTCCTCAGGCCAATTTACCGCTCATTTTCGCCGGTCGGCCGGAGTCGCCGGCGCCGGCGACCGGAATCGCCCGGCTGCATCGCGAACAGCTCGACCGACTGTTGCGCGAGGCGCTTGGCCTTTGAGCGCCCCCAGGGCTGGGCTGCGCCCAACCCGCCCTCCCGAGAGGGGAGAAACACTTCGGGCGGCCCTTCGTTTTCCGGAGAGGATGGTCCGGGCGACCGGTCAGCGCCGCGCCGCTGGCAGCAGTCCTGCCTCGCGCATCAGCCGGTCGAGCGTCGCCTCGTGCGCGGCCAGGTCGTCGCGCTGGCGCAGGCGCTTGTATTCGAGATCGTGCAGGTTTTCCCGCAATCGCTTGCGTTCGCGCTCTTCGATGTCCTTCTTGTCACGCAGGCGGCCCTCCAGTCGCTCGATTTCCGCGTCGGTGGCACGCAAAGCCTCGCGCGCCCGCTGCACCTCAAGCGCGGCGGCGTGATGGCGACGGAAACGCAACTCCTCCGGTCCGGCCGGGCAGACCCCATGGTAGGCGCGGCCTTCCAGCCCCTCGCGGAAAGCATTTTCGATCCGGCAATAATCGCGCAGCCCGGCCAGGCGGCCATCGATGTAGTCGGCCTCCGCGGGGTGGATGCCGTACTCGGCGCATGCTTCGCGGTAACTGGCCAGACGCGTCTCCGTCCGGCCGGCGCGGCCGTCTTCGAGGCCCAGCGCATGCCAGCGCCCGGCCCGGCATTCGGACTCGCTCAGGCTGGCGCAACCGGACAACAGGGCCAGGCAACCGGACAAAAACAGGGACAGTGCGATGGCGGGGCGGGGCGGGTGTTTGGAGTTGGACGTTGACGTATGCATGC
>CAZOZD010000100.1:0-7684 GCA_964584195.1 uncultured Burkholderiales bacterium | reverse complement strand
TGTCGCGGCACCGGCGCGGCCCTTGCCGTCGGCGCGCCCACCGCGCCAGGCGCCGAAGGCTAAGGTCGATGACGACGAATGGGAAGAGTTCTGAACCTCCTGGCCAGCAAGCGACGCCGCCCTGGAACCCTCCGGGCGGCCTGAGTCAACCTTGACCGGACCTGCTGTCCGGTCCGGCCCATGGGGAGCAGGCGCCGTCCGGGCGCACCGTCCCCGCTCCAATGGATGGCGATCGAAGTGAAGGAAAGCCTAGGCAATCGCGAGGAGCGTGAATTTGATTTCACCCGCCGCGACTTCGAGGAAGTGCGCAAGCTGATCTACGAGCATGCCGGCATCACCCTGTCCGACGCCAAGGTGGACATGGTCTACAGCCGTCTCGCCCGGCGCCTGCGCGCCACCCGCACGGCGAGCTTTCAGGACTATCTCGCCCGCCTGCGCCAAGGCGACACGGCGGAGTGGGAGGCCTTCGTCAACGCACTCACCACCAACCTGACCTCGTTCTTCCGCGAGAACCATCACTTCACCCTGCTCAAGGAGTTCCTCAAGGACCGCCCGGACCGCCCCATCACCATCTGGTGTTCCGCCTCCAGCACCGGCGAGGAACCCTACTCCATCGCCATGACCGCGGTGGAGGTGTTCGGTGATTTCAAGACCACCCCCGTCCAGGTACTGGCCTCCGACCTCGACACCAACGTGCTCAGGAAGGCGCAGGAGGGGGTCTATCCAATCGACCGGGTGAGCAAGATGCCGGAGGCCATGGTGCGGCGCTATTTCCTCAAGGGCAGCGGCAGCCGTGAGGGCCAGGTGCGGGCGCGTCCGGAGTTGCAGGCCATGATCCGCTACTTTCAGCTCAATCTGCTCGCCCCGGCCTGGCCGATCCGTACCCCGGTGGATGTCATATTCTGCCGCAACGTGATGATCTATTTCGACAAGCCGACCCAGTACAAGATCCTGAAGAAGATGAAGCCGATCCTGAAGCCGGACGGCCTGCTCTTCCTCGGCCATTCCGAGGCGCTCTACCATGCCGCCGACCTGTTCCGCCTGCGCGGCCAGACGGTGTACGTGCATGCCGAGTCCGGCCAGGGGAGAGTCCGCGGGTGAGCGCGCATCCGGTGTTCGAGGAGGTGCTCGCCCCCAACCATTATTACGACCGGGGCTTTGCCACCGAGGCGGCCAAGATCATGCCCGGCGAGTATTACGTCACCGGCCGCGACATGCTTCTGGTGACCGTGCTGGGCTCCTGTGTCGCGGCCTGCATCCGCGACCCGATGACCGGCATTGGCGGCATGAATCATTTCATGCTGCCGGATGCCGGCGATCCGGCCAACCTGCTCTCCGCATCCGCCCGGTACGGCGGCTACGCCATGGAGATGCTGGTCAACCAGCTCATCAAGATGGGCGCGGCGCGTGTCCGGCTGGAGGCCAAGGTGTTCGGTGGCGCGGCGGTGATGCGCAACTTCACCGTGCATAATGTGGGTGAGCGCAACAGCGAGTTCGTGCTCGAATACCTGGAGCGCGAGGGCATCCGGGTTGTGGCGCACGATCTGCGCGACATCTATCCGCGCAAGGTGTATTACTTTCCGGCCACGGGCCGGGCATTGGTGAAACGACTCAAGCGCGTGCACAACAACACCATCGTGCTGCGCGAGGAAGAATACGGCACCCGCCTCAAGGCCTCGGACATAGCCGGCGAGGTGGAACTGTTCGAACAAGGGGAAGGCTGATGTCCAGCAAGATACGGGTACTCGTCGTCGATGATTCGGCCCTCATCCGGGGGGTGATGCAGGAGGTCATCAACAGCCTGCCGGACATGGAGGTGGTGGGCGTGGCACCTGATCCCATCCGCGCCCGCGAGCTGATCAAGGATCTCAATCCCGATGTGATCACACTCGATGTCGAGATGCCGCGCATGAACGGCCTCGAATTCCTGGAAAAGCTGATGCGCCTGCGACCTACGCCGGTGGTGATGGTCTCCACGCTCACCGAACAGGGCTCCGAGGTCACCCTGCAGGCACTGGAACTGGGCGCGGTCGATTTCGTCACCAAGCCGCGCCTGGGAGTGAAGGAGGGCATGGCCGAACTGGCCGACGACTTGGGCGAAAAGATCCGCGCCGCCGCCCGCGCCCGGGTGCGCCGCCATGGTCTGGTCGATGCCCGGCCGCAGGCGGCGCCGGTTGCCGGCCGTTTCCTGTCCACCACCGAGAAGCTGGTGTGCATCGGTTCATCCACCGGCGGCACCGAGGCGCTCAAGGAAGTGCTGACGCGTATGCCGGCCGATGCCCCCGCCATCCTGATGACCCAGCACATGCCGGAGGCATTCACCCCCTCCTTCGCCGCCCGCCTGAACAGCCTCTCGGCGATGACGGTGAAGGAAGCCGAGCACAACGAGCGGCTCTTGCCAGGCCACGCCTATCTCGCCCCGGGTCACTCGCATCTGCGGGTGAAGAAGAGCGGCGCCTATTACTACACCGAGCTGTCCCAGGATGCGCCGGTCAACCGCCACCGCCCCTCGGTCGATGTGCTGTTTTCCAGCGCGGCCCGGGTGGCCGGCCCCAACGCCATTGCGGTCATCCTCACCGGCATGGGCAAGGACGGCGCCGCCGGAATGCTGGAAATGCGCAATGCCGGTGCCTATACTATCGCCCAGGACGAGGCCAGCTGCGTCGTGTACGGCATGCCGCGCGCCGCCGTGGAGCTGGGCGCGGCCATGGAGGTCAGGCCGCTGCAGGAGATCGCCGGCCGGGTGGTCGATCGCCTGAGCCAGCGCAGTTGAGCTTCTAGCCATCCAGTATCCTCAAATCCTCAAGGAACCGATCGTGCAAATCACCGAAACCACCAGCGGCACCAGCGCCAGGCTCGCCCTCAATGGCCGCTTCGACTTCCATTCACACCGCGACTTCCGCAATGCCTACGAAAAGGTGCTGGCCGATGCGGCGGTGCGTGACATCGAGGTCAACTTCGCCAGCGTCGACTATCTCGACAGCTCCGCGCTCGGCATGCTCCTGCTGCTGCGCGAGAAGGCTGAATCGTCTGGCAAGAAGGTGACCCTGTCCGGTCTCAAGGGCACCGTCCGCCAGGTGCTTGAGATCGCCAACTTCGGCAAGCTGTTCAGCATCCGCGACTGATTCCGGACCCCTTGTCCATTATTCCGGCGCGGCCGTCGGCATGACCGCCGCGCGGTTCAACCGCGCACCTCACGAGGCAATGTGCCCCACCCACTCAAGATACTGATCGCCGACGACACCCCCATCAACGCCAAGCCGGTCGAGATCGTCGCCCGCAAGCTCGGTCATGAGGTGATCCTGGCCGCCGATGGCATCGAGGCGGTCGAGCGCTACCGCGAATCGGCGCCCGACCTGGTGGTCATGGACATCATGATGCCGCGCATGGACGGCCTGGAAGCGGTGCGCCGGATCCGCGCCCTGCCGGAGGATCGCTGGGTGCCGATCCTGTTCTATTCCGCCCTCGACGGCATCGACGAAATCGTCAACGGTCTTGCCCTGGGCGCGGACGATTACATCACCAAGCCGGCCAATCTGCAGCTGATCCGCGCCAAGCTTCAGGTATACACCCGTATCCTGGCCCTGCAGGATGCGGTGCACGAGCAGAATCTGGAGCTGGCGGCCTGGCGGGCGGAGGCCGAGGCGCAGAGCGAGCTGGGCCGGCATGTGATGGAGCGGCTGGTCGATGCCAACGGACTGTCCGACCCCATGCTGCGCTGGGTCAACCTGCCGGCGCAGACGTTCAGCGGCGACCTGCTCTGCGCCGCGCGCACACCTGACGACGCGCTCTACGTCATGCTCGCCGACGCTACCGGACACGGGCTCGCCTCCGCGCTCACCGCCCTGCCTCTGACCCAGATCTTCTACGGCATGACCGCCAAGGGCTTTCCATTGCCCTCGCTGGTCAGCGAACTCAACCGCAAGCTGAAGCAGCTGCTGCCGGCCGACCGATTCGTCGCCGCCACCCTGGCCAGCATCGACGTGCGTAGCCAGACCATCGAGGTCTGGAACGGCGGTAATCCAAAGGCCATCCTCATCGACGAGGATGGCGCCATCCTGCGCCAGTTCAGCTCCGGTCACCTGCCGCTGGGCATCCTGCCGCCCGAACTGTTCGTGCATACCACCGAGCTGATGCGTTTCGGCGGTCCGTGCGAGCTGATCCTGTTTTCAGATGGCGTCCTGGAAGCGGAAGACCCGGCCGGCGAGCGGCTCGGTCTCGGCGGCGTGCTGCGCCTGCTCGGCGACGCACCGGCGGGGGAGCGGTTCGAGCATCTGTATGTCGGCGTGGTCAGCCACATGGATGCCGCCGAGGGGCATGACGACGTATCCATTCTGGCCGTCAACATTCCCCGCGAATCCCGCCAGGAGCCGCGCCTGCTCAGCCGCGTGCCGCACCTTGCGGGGCAGGTGGTGTCGGAATGGCAGCTGAGCCTGTCCTGGGGTATCCAGGAGCTGCGCAACCTGGACGTGGTGCCGGCGGTGCTCGGCCTGATGGCGCAGATCCACAGCCTGAGCGGGCACCAGGGGGCGTTGTTCATCATCCTGTCCGAGCTCTACAACAACGCGCTCGACCATGGCCTGCTCGGCCTCGATTCGGCGCTCAAGAACCAGGAAAACGGCTATGAATGCTATCTCGCCGAACGCACCAGCCGGCTGGCGCGGCTGACCAGCGGCCGCATCGACATGGACTTCCATCTGCGCATGGCCGACAAGCACCCGGTGCTCGACATCACATTCATCGACAGCGGCACCGGCTTCGATTTTGGCCGCTATCTGGCCGAGCGCAAGAAGGACGAGACCGATGCCGGTCCGGCCGGGGAGGCGCATGGCCGGGGCATCCTGCTGGTGCGTGCCATGTGCGAATCTCTGGTGTATTCAGGCTGTGGCAACCGGGTCACTGCCCGCTACGCGCTTTGAACCGAGATTGTCCATTAGGCGGCCCTGCGGGCACACCAATCTGCGCGCAAACCGTCTCGCCATCCTCCCGCGTCCTCATCGACAATCTGGGTTGAAGGGCGAGGCGCAGCCGCTCGCGCCTAACGCTTCACAGCCCCGGACTGCTCCAGCGCCCGCGCCTCGCGCGCCAGCGCGTCGAGAATGCCGTTGACGTATTTGTGGCCATCGGTGCCGCCGTAGCGCTTGGCCAGTTCGATCGCTTCGTTGATCACCACCCGGTAGGGTACGTCGAGGCCGTGCAGGAGCTCGTGCGCGCCGATCAGCAGGATGCCGTACTCGACCGGCGACACGGTGGCGACGGGGCGGTCGAGGTGCGGCGCGAGGGCCGTCTCCAGCTCGTCGGCGTGGGCGAGGATCGCTTCCAGCAGGCTGGCCAGGAAAGCGGTGTTGGCTTCCCTGTATTCCTCCGCATCCTCGGCCTGCACCAGCAGGCTGGCGAGGTCGGCGCCGGTCAGCCGCCATTGGTACAGCGCGCGCAACACCAGTTCGCGTGATACACGGCGGCTGCCGCGCGCCCGTCCAGGCGGCTTGGCGGCGGGCGATGCTGCGGTCATCGCATGGCCTTGAGCAGGTTGGCCATCTCGATGGCGCACAGGGCCGACTCGCGGCCCTTTTCGGACATCCGGGTGAGCGCCTGGTGGTCGTTGTTGGTGGTGAGCACGCCATTGACCACCGGCAGGCCGGTGTCCAGGTTGACCCGGGTGAGCCCGCTGGCCATCTCGTTCGAGACCACCTCGAAATGGTAGGTCTCGCCGCGCACCACCGCGCCCAGTGCGATGAGGGCGTCGAATTTGCCGGTCTCGGCCATGGTTTTCAGGGTGAGCGGCAGCTCCAGGGCGCCGGGCACGGTGGCGAGCTGGATGTCGGATTCGCTCACCCCGGCCTTGACCAGGGCGGCGGTGCAGGCGGACAGCAGTCCCTCGCAGATGTCGATGTTGAAGCGACTCATGGCGATGCCGATGTGCATGCCGCGGCCGTCGTGGTTGGGCTCGTGTTCGAAGATCCGGTCGTAGCGTGCCATATCAGTTTCCTTCCTGTTCCAGGTAGCCGGTGACTTCCAGGCCGAAGCCGGTCATCGACGGCATGCGGCGCGGGTGCGCCATCAGGCGCATGCGGCCGACGCCGAGATCGCGCAGGATCTGGGCGCCGATGCCGTAGTTGCGCAGGTCGAACTTGGGCGGCGGCCGGGGGCTGTCCTTGAGCCGGTCGAGCAGGTCGTCGCCGGTCTCGGGCCGGTGCAGGAGCACCATGACGCCGCGCTCGGCCGCCGCCAGGGTACGCAGGGCGGCATCCATGCCCCAGGAATGGCCACTGCCGGCGTCGATGAAGTCAAGCACCGAGATCGGCTCGTGCACCCGCACCAGGGTTTCCTCGTCCGGTGCCGGCAGGCCGCGCACCAGGGCGAGATGGGTCTCGGCGGCGGTCTTGTCGTGGTAGGCCACCAGCCTGAATTCGCCGTGCGCGGTGCGCACGGTCTTCTCGGCGGCGCGCTCGACCAGGGCCTCGGTCTGGCTGCGGTAATGGATCAGGTCGGCGATGGCGCCGATCTTGAGGCCGTGCGCGCGGCCGAATTCGACGAGGTCGGGCAGGCGCGCCATGCTGCCGTCGTCCTTGAGGATCTCGCAGATCACCGCTGCCGGGGTGAGGCCGGCGAGCAGGCCCAGGTCGCAGCCGGCCTCGGTGTGGCCGGCGCGTTTGAGCACGCCGCCGGGCTGGGCCATGAGCGGGAAGATGTGACCGGGCATGACGATGTCGCTGGGGCGCGCGTCACGCTTTACCGCGGCGCGGATGGTGGTGGCGCGGTCAGCGGCGGAGATGCCGGTGGTCACGCCTTCCGCCGCCTCGATCGATACGGTGAACGCGGTGCCGAGCGGGGCGCGGTTCTTGCCCACCATCAGGTCGAGGCCGAGCTGGCGGCAACGGTCCTCGGTGAGCGTGAGGCAGATCAGGCCGCGACCATGCTTGGCCATGAAGTTGATCGCCTCGGGGGTGACGAAGTCGGCGGCGAGCACCAGGTCGCCCTCGTTCTCGCGATCCTCCTCGTCGACCAGGATCACCATCTTCCCGGCGCGGAAATCGGCCAGGATTTCTTCAATGCTTGCCAGACTCATGTCAATCCTTGTCTTGGTTGCCGGCATAGGCCAGCAGGCGCTCGGCGTAACGCGCCAGCATGTCCACTTCCAGGTTCACCCGCATCCCGGCATTGAGATCCTTGAGCATGGTGTTTTCCAGGGTGTGTGGGATGAGGTTGATTGAAAAATCGGTATCGCGGACCCGGTTCACGGTCAGGCTGACGCCGTTGACGGTGATCGAGCCCTTCACCGCGATGAAGCGGGCCAACGCCGCGGGGGCGCGGATGTCGAGGCGCCAGCTGGCGTCGGCGCCGTCCTGGCCGGCTGCCGGCGCGAAATGGATCACCTCGCCGACCCCGTCGACATGGCCGGATACGATGTGGCCGCCGAGCGGGTCGCCCACCCGCAGCGCCTTTTCGAGATTGACGCGCTCGCCCGGGGTGAAGCCGATGGTGCAGGCGAAGGTCTCCGCCGACACGTCGACGCTGTACTGCCCGGCCCCCTTCTCCACGACGGTGAGGCAGACGCCGTTGGCGGCGATCGAGTCGCCCAGGGCGACATCGTTCAGGTTGAGGCCGCCGGCCTGGATGACCACCCGGGCGTCGCCGCCCCGGGTTTCGGTGAGCTGATGGATGCGGCCGACGGCCTGGATGA
>CAZOZD010000099.1:0-7705 GCA_964584195.1 uncultured Burkholderiales bacterium | reverse complement strand
GGGCTTCCAAGGTATACTTCCGGCTCAGCTCGATTCGAACAAGTTTACCACCAGCCCCCCGCCCGATGGCCCGCTCCATGGCCCCCTTCCGCCCCGCACTGCTGCCCCTCCTGCTCAGCCTGGCCTTCCCGGTCGCGGCCGACGCGCTGAGTCTGCGTCGCGTCGACCAGCTGGTGCACGGCCGGACGGCTGAGTCTGGTCAGCCCACGTTCATCGAGGCCGATCGGCTTGACGGCGAGATGGACCGCTTCATCGAGGCCCATGGCCGGGTGCGGGCGCGCGGGCCGCAGGGCCGGATCGGCGCCGACTGGATGCGCTACGACCAGGTCGAGGATGCGCTGCATGCCGTTGGCGCGGTCAGCCTGGCGCGCGACGCGTTCCGCCTGCATGGCGACGAGTTGCGTCTCAAGCTCGCCACCCGTCTGGGCGAGATGCGTGCGGTGCGCTACAGCATCGCCAGCCAGGCGATGCATGAAACCCGCTCCGAACGCACGGTGTTCGCCGATTTTGATACGCCCGACTCCGATCTGCGACCGCGTGGTCGCGGCCAGGCCGATGTCCTGCTGCTGGAAGGCGAGGACCGTTACCGGCTCAGGCAGGCCAGCTACACCACCTGTACCCCGGACAATGACGACTGGCTGCTCAAGGCCGGCGAGCTCGAACTCGATTACACCCGCAATCTTGGCATTGCCCGCGATGTCCGCCTGGAATTCCTCGATACCCCGATCCTGTACGCACCCTGGCTCGACTTCGCACTCGACAACCGGCGCAAGACCGGTTTCCTCACCCCTTCGGCCGGGGTCGCCGACGCCCGTGGCCTGGAACTGATCGTGCCCTGGTACTGGAACATCGCCGCCAACCGCGATGCCACCTTCACTCCCCGCCTGATGAGCAAGCGCGGTTTGCAGCTGGGGGGCGAGTTCCGCTACATGGAGCCCACCTACCGCGGCGACCTGGCCTTCGAATGGCTGCCGGAAGACCAGGTGCGCGGCGAGAGCCGCTATCGCGGCGTGCTGCATCACCAGCATCGGTTCGGACCGCGGCTGACCGCCAGCCTGAATCTCGAAGGTGTGTCCGACGACCGTTATTTCACCGAGTTGTCCAGCCTGGTGAGCGAGACCGCGCGGGTCAACCTGCCGCGCGAGGCGGCATTGCACTATGCCGGCGACGGCTGGCGTGCCCTGGCCCGGGTGCAGGGCTTCCAGACCCTGCAGGAGACCACCTACAACCCGGACATCGTGCCCTACCAGCGTCTGCCCCAGATCGTGGTCGACATGGACCGGTCCCTGCCGGCCGGTCTGCGCTTCAGTCTGGCCAGCGAGCTGGTGGATTTCCACATCGACCGCGCCGACCGCGCCGAGGGGCGGCGCCTGCATCTGGCCCCCGGCCTGAGCCTGCCGATGCGCACGGCAAGCACCTTCCTCACCCCGCGCCTGGGCTGGAACTACCTGCGCTACGACCTCGACCGCAACCCTGATCCGTTCAATCCCGGGCTCGCCCGTGCCACCTCGCTGGACCGCTCCCTGCCTACCTTCAGCCTCGATGGCGGGCTGTTCCTGGAGCGCGATTTCGCCTGGCGCGACACGGCATACATGCAGACCCTCGAACCCCGGCTGTATTACGTATACATCCCCCATCGCGACCAGGACGCCTTTCCGGTGTTCGATACCGGCCCGGCCGACCTGTCTCTGGGCCAGCTGTTCAGCGAGAACCAGTATGTCGGGGTGGACCGGCTGAACGACGCCAACCAGCTCACCCTCGCCCTCACCAGCCGGTTCATGGAGGCCGAGCGCGGCCTGGAGCGCCTGCAGCTCACCCTCGGCCAGCGGTATTACTTCAGCGAGCAGCGCGTGCGCCTGCCCGGCGAGGCCGGCCGGCGCGGCAATGTCACCGATCTCGTTGCCCAGATGTCGGGCCAGCTCAGCGCCCGCTGGCGTCTCGATGCCGGTGTCCAGTACAACCCGGACGATGGCGAGCTGGCGCGCGCCAATCTGGGCGCCCAGTACAAGCCTGGCCCGGGCCGGGTGGTGAACGCCGGCCTGCGCTACATCAACGACCTGTACACCGGCAACCAGGGCCTGCACCAGCTCGACCTGTCCTGGCAGTGGCCGCTGGCGCGCGCCTGGTCCGGTCTCGGCCGGATCAACTACTCGCTCAAGGATGCCCGTCTGGTTGAAGGCCTGCTTGGATTCGAGTACAACGCCGGTTGCTGGTCATTGCGCGGCGTGGTGCAGCAGCTCGCCACCGCCGTGAGCGAGAAGAACACGGCCTTTTACCTGCAACTCGAACTGCGCGGCCTGACCCGGCTTGGACCCGATCCGCTCGGCCTGTTGCGCAACAGCATTTCCGGATATGTGAAGAGCGATGAATTCGAACCCTGAGAATGCACGTCCTCCCCGCCTTGGTCCTGTCCGCGCCTGGGCGGGTAAATTCGCAGCGAGGGCCTGTGCCCTGCTCACCGTACTGTGGCTGTCGGCCACGCCGGCGTTTGCCGCGCCGGTCGAGCTCGACCGCATCGTCGCGGTGGTGAATCAGGCCGTCATCACCCGGCATCAGCTCGATACCCGGGTCGAGCAGACCCTGGCCCAGTTGCGCCGCCAGAACACGCCGCTGCCGTCGCGCCGGGCGCTGGAGCGGCAACTGCTCGAACGCATGATCACCGAACGGGTGCTGATGCAGCTCGCCGAGGAAACCAACCTGCGCGTCGACGGTGCGCCGCTCGACCGCGCCGTGGCCAGCCTGGCGGCACGCAACGGACTCGACCTGCCGGCCTTCCGCGCCGCGATCGAGGCCGATGGCATGCGCTTCGAGGATTTTCGCGCCCAGTTGCGCCAGCAGATGGTCATCGACCGCCTGCGCGAGCGCGAGGTGGACAGCAAGGTGGTGGTGTCCGACGCCGAAATCGAGCTCATGCTCGCCAGCCAGGCCCTGGAAGACGCACCGCGGGTGGAATACAACCTGGCCCACCTGCTCGTGCTCACCCCCGAAGGGGCCTCGCCGGAGGTGCTCGCCCAGTTGCGCGCCAAGGCCGGTCAGGCCCGTGCCGAACTGCTTGCCGGCGCGAACCTGGCCCAGGTCTCGGCCGCCTACTCCGACGCACAGAATGCACTCCAGGGCGGTGGGCTGGGCTGGCGTGGCGAGGACAAGCTGCCCGCCCTGTTTGTCGAGGCGGTACGCGCGCTGCGGCCGGGCCAGGTGTCGGAAGTGGTACGCAGCCCGAACGGCTTCCACGTCCTGGTCCTGCTCGACAAGCGCGGCCGGGACGTGGCCACCGTGGTGCGGCAGACCCAGGCCCGTCACATCCTGATCAAGACCAACGAGGTGGTGAGCGACCCGGAGGCGAAAAAGCGCCTTGCCGACCTGCGCGAGCGCATCGTGCATGGCGGCGACTTCGCCCGCCTCGCCCGCGTCCATTCAGACGATCTTTCCGCCAGCAAGGGCGGCGATCTGGGCTGGCTCAATCCCGGCGACACGGTGCCTGATTTCGAGCGCGCCATGGTTGCATTGAAGCCCGGCGAGGTCTCCGAGCCGATCCGCTCGCCGTTCGGCTGGCATCTCATCCAGGTCATCGCCCGGCGCGACCAGGACATCACCGACGAACGCCGCCGCCTGGAGGCCCGCCGCATCCTGCGCGAACGCAAGAGCGAGGAAGCGTTCGAAGACTGGGTACGGCAAGCGCGCGACCGCGCCTACGTCGAGATCCGGCTGGAGGATTGAGGCGTATCCGGATCGAATGGCTTCCGGAATAGCCCGGATTCCGCTGCGCCGCATCCGGCTACGCTCCACCCCCACCCTTCATGCGTCCCCTCGCATACACCCCCGGTGAGCCGGCCGGCATCGGCCCCGACCTGGCGGTCGGGCTGGCGGGGCAATCCCTGTCCCGTCCGCTGGTCATCCTGGCCAGCCGGGCCATGCTTGCCGGGCGGGCGGCGCGCCTGGGGGTGGCATTCGATCCGCCCGCCTACCGGCCCGGCATCGATGCGCCTCTGAGCCTCATCGACTGCCCGCTGGCGGGCCCGGTCACGCCCGGGCGGCTCGATCCGGCCCATGCCGCGGGCGTGCTCGCCAGTCTGGATCGCGCCGTGACGGGCTGCATGCGCGGCGAATTCGCCGGGCTGGTGACCGGGCCGGTGCACAAGGGCGTGATCAATGCGGCCGGGCATCCATTCACCGGCCACACCGAATATCTGGCCGAGCGCACCGGTGTGGCGCGCGTGGTGATGATGCTGGTGGGGGGCGGGATGCGGGTGGCGCTCGCCACCACCCACCTGCCCTTGCGCGCCGTGGCCGATGCGATCACCCCGGCCGGGCTCGAAGAAACCCTGCGCATCCTGCATGCCGCACTGCGGCGCGATTTCGGCGCCGACAGCCCGCGCATCCTGGTGGCCGGACTCAACCCGCATGCCGGCGAGGGCGGCCACCTCGGCCGGGAGGAGATCGAGGTCATCACGCCGGTTCTGGATCGCCTGCGTGGCGAGGGCATGGATCTCATCGGCCCCCTGCCGGCCGACACCCTGTTCCAGCCGAAATATCTGCAAGGCGCCGATGCCGTGCTCGCCATGTATCATGACCAGGGCCTGCCGGTGCTCAAGCACGCCAGCTTTGGCGCCGGGGTGAATGTCACCCTGGGCCTGCCCATCGTGCGTACCTCGGTCGATCACGGCACCGCGCTCGATCTTGCCGGCAGCGGCCAGGTTCATGGCGGCAGCCTGATGGCGGCGATCGCACTGGCCGCCGGGATGGCCGATCGGCGCGACATCAATGCCTGAACCGGTTCCATTCCTGCTCATCCCCGATGCCTGGATGCCACTTATGGTGGTGCTGAGCTCATTCCTGCCCGGCATGGTGATCTTTTTCCTGATCGAACGCCGGGTGGCGCTGCGCACCACGCTCAACCTCGCCGGGGCAATCATCAAGCTGGCGCTGATCGGCATCATGCTGTGGGGGGTGATGCATGACCACGAGTATGTGTTCCGCCACGCCGTGCTGCCGGGTGTGGAGCTGGTACTCAAGGCCGATGCACTGGCGCTGCTGTTCGTCACCCTGTCGGCGGCGCTGTGGCTGCTGACCACCCTGTACGCCATCGGCTATCTGGAAAATGCGCCCAACCGTAGCCGTTTCTTCGGTTTCTTCAGCGTATGCGTCACCGCCACGGTGGGGGTGGCGATGGCCGGCAACCTGTTCACATTCTTCCTGTTCTACGAGCTCCTGACCCTGTCCACCTATCCCCTGGTGGTGCATCGCGGCACCCCCCAGGCGATGCGCGCCGGCCATCTCTATCTGGGCTATACCCTGGCCGGTGGGGCCTTGTTGCTGATCGGCACCATCTGGCTGTACGGCCTGGCCGGCCAGGTCGATTTCGTGCCCGGCGGCAGCCTGTCCGCCTTGCCGGCTGGTCATGCCGACGAGCTGCGCCTGGTGTTCCTGCTCCTGATCCTCGGTGTTGGCGTCAAGGCGGCGCTGGTGCCCCTGCACGGCTGGCTGCCGCAGGCCATGGTGGCGCCGGCGCCGGTGTCCGCGCTGCTGCACGCGGTGGCGGTGGTCAAGGCGGGCGCGTTCGGCATCGTCCGGGTCGTGTACGAGGTCTATGGCGTCGAGTTCGCCCATTCGCTCGACCTGCTCACCCCGCTCGCGGTGGTGGCGGCGATCACCATCGTCTGGGGTAGCGTGCGCGCGCTGGCCCAGGACGATCTGAAGAAGCGGCTGGCCTATTCGACGGTCAGCCAGGTGTCCTACATCGCACTGGGCGTGGCCCTGTTCGGGCCGCTCGGCACCATCGGTGGGGTCGTCCATCTGGTGCACCAGGGCATCATGAAGATCACCTTGTTCTTCTGCGCCGGCAATTTCGCCGAGACCCTGGGCCTGCACAAGGTCAGCGAGCTGGATGGGGTCGGCCGGCGCATGCCCTGGAGCGCGGCGGCGTTCACCATCGCCGCGTTCGGGATGATCGGCGCGCCACCCACCGCCGGTTTCATCAGCAAGTGGTATCTGGGCCTGGGCGCGCTGGATGCGCACATGCCCTGGGTGCTGGCAGTGCTGGCCGTATCGACCCTGCTCAACGCCGCCTATTTCCTGCCCATCCTGCACCGCCTGTGGTTCCGGCCGGCGCCCGAATCCTGGCCACACGAGCATATCCCGGCGCAACGGGGCTGGGAGACCTCGCGCCTGCTCCTCATCCCGCCCCTGGTCACCGCTGCGGTCACCCTGGCGGCCGGCCTGTTCGCCGCCACCAGCGTCAGCCCGCTCGACTGGGCCAAGCTGATCGCTGAACGCGAATATCTGCGCTGAACCATGTCCGTGGCCGCGCTGATTCCATTCATCCTGCTGCCGCCGCTTCTTGCTGCGGCGCTGCTGGCCGTCCCGGGAATGCGCCGGGCCGGTTTCATCCTGGCCCGGATCGCCCCCCTGCCGGCCCTGGTCGTGGCGCTGCTGGCGAGCCCCGGCGAGGGTGCGGAGCTCGCCTGGCTGCTGTTGTCCACACCACTCGGTCTGGACGCCACCGGGCGCGTGTTCCTGCTTTTTTCGGCATTGATCTGGCTGGCCGCCGGCTGGCAGGCCGGGCGGGATGCAGGGCCGGACGCGGGACCGGACGATGCCCGCTTCATGTTCCATTTCATGCTCGCCCAGGCCGGCAATCTGGGGGTGTGCATCGCCCAGGACGGGCTGGGATTCTATGCATTCTTCGCACTCATGACCTTCGCCGCCTATGGCCTGGTGGTCCACACCGGAACCCACGATGCGCGCCGGGCCGGGCGGGTGTACCTCGCCCTGGCAGTGCTGGGCGAGGTCCTGGTGCTGGTCGGCCTGTTGACCCTCGCCGCGGCGGCGGGCGGGGTGTTGCCCGCATTTTCGCAACCCCTGCCGGTGTCCGGTATCGCGGCTGCGTTCATCCTGCTCGGCTTCGGCGTCAAGACCGGCCTGCCCATGCTGCATTTCGCCCTGCCGCTGGCCTATGCCGCCACCCCGCTGCCGGGCGCGGCGGTGCTGGCCGGCGCCATGATCAAGGCCGGCCTGCTCGGCTGGCTGCGTTTCCTGCCTTTGGGGGATGCCGCCCTGCCGGGCATCGGCCAGGCGCTGATGCTGGCTGGGGTGACGGCCATCCTCCTGGGCAGCGCGGTCGGCCTGATGCAGCGGCAGGCGGCGGCAGTGCTGGCCTATTCCAGCATCGCCCAGATGGGCCACATCAGCCTCGGCATCGGCGCCGGCCTGATTGAGCCCCGGTTGTGGCCGGTGCTGCTGCCGGCGCTGATCCTCTATGCCAGCCATCATGCATTGATCAAGGCCAGCCTGTTCCTCAGTCTCGATTGGGTGCGACCGGGCGCCGCCACGCTGGGGCTTGCGGCCTGGGCACTGGCGGCGCTGTCATTGGCGGGGGCGCCATTCAGCGGCGGCATGCTGGCCAAGGCAGCGCTCAAGGAAGGCCTGTCCGGCCTGTCGCCGTTCTGGGATGGCGTTCTGCCCGGCCTGCTGGCGCTGGGGGCGTTCGCCACCGCATTGCTGATGCTCAGGGCCTGGCGCCTGCGCTGGGCCGGCGAGGCGGGTGAAGCCGGCGAAAGTGGTCGTCCGTCGCTCGCCCGGGGCGGCTTGCTCGTCGCCGCCCTGGTGCTGCCCTGGGGGCTCGCCGCCGGGGCCGAGCCCGGCGGGTGGACGGCCTTGCCGCCCCTGCTTGGCGCCGCCGTGCTGGCCGGGCTGGCGGCCCGCCCGC
>CAZOZD010000098.1:0-7753 GCA_964584195.1 uncultured Burkholderiales bacterium | reverse complement strand
GACAGCGTCGACAACGTGCCCGGGGTGGACAAGGTCGGCCCCAAGACCGCCGCCAGGTGGATCGCCGAACATGGCAGCCTGGACACGCTCATGGCCGCGGCCGACACGGTGAAGGGCGTGGCTGGCGAGAACCTGCGCCGGGCGCTGGCCTGGCTGCCCACCGGGCGCGAACTGGTGACGGTGAAGACCGACGTCGAGGGCTTGCCGGACATGCGCGGCCTGCGCTGGCAGTTGGAGGACCGCGACAGACTGGCCGAGCTGTATCGACGCTACGAATTCAGGAGCTGGCTGGACGAGCTGCGCCCTTCCCCCACCGGGGAAGGGGGTGAGGGAGGTGGCCCTTCCATAACCAGCACAGACCCCTCCCCCCTCACCCCTCTCCCGAAGGGGGAGGGGAATACGCCGGTGCATTATGAAACCGTGCTCACCGAGGCCGACTTCGAGCGCTGGTTGCAAAAACTCGCCGCCGCCGGGCTGATCTCGATCGACACCGAGACCACCAGTCTCGACCCGATGCGCGCCCGCCTGGTCGGCATTTCCCTCGCGGTCGAACCGCATGCGGCCGCTTACATCCCGCTCGCGCACCGCTACGCCGGTGCGCCGGCCCAGCTCGGCCGCGACGCGGTGCTGGCCCGGCTCAAGCCCATTCTGGAGGACCCGGCGCGGCCCAAGCTTGGCCAGAACCTGAAATACGACGCGCACGTGTTCATGAATCACGGCATCCGGCTTGCCGGCATCGCGCATGACACCCTGCTGCAAAGCTATGTCCTGGAAGCGCACGAGCGCCACGACATGGACACCCTGGCGGCGCGCCATCTGGGCGCGGTCACGATCAAGTACGAGGAGGTGTGCGGCAAGGGGGCCAGCCAGATCGGCTTCGATCAGGTCGACATCGCCCGCGCCAGTGAATATGCCGCCGAGGATGCCGACATCACCCTGCGCCTGCACGGTGCCATGCAGCCGCGCATCGCCGCGGAACCGGGCCTGGCGCGGGTGTATGGCGAGATCGAGATGCCGCTGTTGCCCATCCTCGCCGACATGGAGCGGACCGGGGTCAAGCTCGACTGTGAGCTGTTGCGCCAGCATTCGGACACGCTCGGACGCGAGATGCTGGCCCTCGAAGCCAAGGCGCATGCGGCCGCCGGCCAGCCCTTCAACCTCAATTCGACCAGGCAGCTGGCCGAAATCCTGTTCAACCAGCTCGGCCTGAAACCGAAAAAGAAGACCCCTGGCGGCGCGCCTTCCACCAACGAGGATGCCTTGCAGGAACTGGCGCTCGACCACCCGCTGCCGCGCCTGATTCTCGACTACCGGGCCTTGGCCAAGCTTAAATCGACCTACACCGACAAGCTGCCGGGCATGGTCAACCCGGACACCGGCCGGGTACACACCACCTACGCGCAGGCGGTGGCGGTCACCGGCCGGCTCGCATCCAACGAGCCCAACCTGCAGAACATCCCGGTGCGCACCCCGGAGGGCCGCAGGATCCGCGAGGCATTCATCGCCGAGCCCGGCCACCTCATCGTGTCCGCCGACTATTCGCAGATCGAGCTCAGGATCATGGCCCACCTGTCCGGTGACGCAGGACTCCTGAAGGCCTTCGCCGAGGATGCCGACATCCATCGCGCCACCGCCGCCGAGGTGCAGGGCGTTTCGCCCGATGCGGTGACGCCCGACATGCGGCGCATGGCCAAGGCGGTCAATTTTGGCCTGATCTACGGCATGTCGGCATTCGGCCTCGCCCAGCAGTTGAATGTCGAACGCAGCGTCGCACAGGGCTACATCGACCTCTATTTTGCCCGCTACCCCGGCGTCGCCGAATACATGGCGCGCACCCGTGAGCAGGCAAAGACGCGCGGCTACGTGGAAACCCTGTTCGGTCGCCGCCTCTATCTGCCCGAGCTGTCCGGCGGCGCGCCCGCCCGCCGCGCCGGCGCCGAACGGGCGGCGATCAACGCGCCCATGCAGGGCACCGCCGCCGACCTGATCAAGCTGGCGATGATCGCGGTACGCGCCTGGCTCGACAACGCCGGCCTGAATTCACGCCTGATCATGCAGGTGCACGACGAGCTGGTGCTGGAAGTGCCCGAATGCGAGCTTGAAATCGTGCGTGAAGAACTGCCGCGTCGCATGTGCGGCGTGGCCCATCTGGCCGTGCCGCTCAAGGCGGAGGTCGGCGTGGGGCCGAACTGGGAGGCGGCGCATTGAACCCGGAGGGTTCATTGGCCCCGTTTTGCCCCTTCCCCCAGCGGGGGAAGGTTGGGATGGGGGCGCGACGCAAGCCGCTGTATCCAGTAACGCGGTCGCTGCGGAAGGGCGCCCTGTCGGGCGCCTGACAGCCTGATAAAGGCGGCGGCTGCAAAGAGCGGCGCCCCCTCATGGCGGGGGTGTACCGGCGAATGCGGCGGCATAAAAATCGTCACCGCCAGACGCGCCAGGCATCCAGGGGCGTGAGTTCGCGCGCCAGCGGCCGGGGGCCGGGTGCGTCGATGCGGAGGCGGTCGATGCGGCCGCGCCGGAGCTGGGCGAAAAGGGGTTCGAACAGGGATGCGTCGATGCGCTGGAGGGTTTCACGCCAGGCCTCGGCTGGGCCGTAGCGGGCAGGGCGGTCAAGCGCGGTGGCGACGAGGAGTGTGCGGCCGGGGTGGATCGCGCCGGCATCCAGAGGGGTTGGAAGGGGCAAGGACTCGATGCCGGTAGCATGCGCCAGCGCCTGGCTGAGGACGTCGTCGGCATGTACGCGCTCGAAGCCGGCATTCACCGATGCCGGTCGCCGGCCGCCACCCCAGAACCACAGGCTGTTCACCGCCGGCAGGCCGCGTTCGGCGCGTGCCTGATTGACCGGATGCTCGAACAGCAGCATCTGGATCTCGTTGAGTATCCCGCGCAGGCGGGCGCCTTCCGGTCCGCGCGGCAGGTGGGGCAGGACCGATTCGCCCGCCACCGTGTCGAGCGGCGTGGTGGCGGCCCGGATCGGGCGGGTGAAGCGGGCATGCCAGCGGGCAGGGTGGCTGGGCACGAACACGATCTCGCCGGCGAAATGGGCATTCAGGCTGGCCGTCAAGGCGTCCGCTTCGTCCGGCTGGATGGCGAGCGCGGCACCATCGCCCAGGCGCAGGTGATCGAGCATGGCCAGCATGTGTACCGGATCGGCGCACAGCCAGTACGCATCGCCCGGATCGTTGCCGCTCATCTCCAGGCGCAGGGGCGCGAGGGGGGCGTCGCCGTCCTCCGCTGCGTTGAGGCCGAACAGTTCGGCCAGGCGCGGGCTCAGGCCATGGGTCTTGAGCGGGCAGGTCCGGCCACGGCGGATCAGGCGCGCCAGCGCGCCGCGTGGCGGCATGGTGGCGTCCTCGGCGGTCGCCGTGGTGTCGAGGCCGAAGTCCGGATCGAGGCCGGGCAGCAGGATATGGATTGATTTCATGAGGCTGGATTATCCCCCGCCCGGACTCGGATAGAATGCCCGGCCCGCATGAAGACCGGACCCGTGATGCACCAAGACGCGATGGATGAATCCTGGAACGAACTCGTCGTCCGGATCGGCCTGGCCGACGCTCCGGCGCGCGATCCGCTCTGGTCGGCCGGGGCGGATTTCCTCGCCCTGGCGGTGGATGCGATGCTGCGGACGCGGCCGGCCGTGGTGGTGGAATGCGGCAGTGGCGCAAGCACGGTGGTGCTGGCCCAGGTGTTGAAGCGCGGTGGCTGGGGCGGCCGGCTCCATGGCCTCGACCATGCGCCTGAATTCGCCGCCGCCACCCGGGCGGAGCTGGCCCGCTTTGGCCTGGGGGATGAAGCACGGGTACTGGATGCGCCGCTGACCGGTCATGCCCTGGCCGGCGCGGTCTATCCCTGGTACAGCCTCGACGGCCTGCCGGACCGAATCGACTTCCTGGTCATCGACGGCCCGCCCGGCCGCATCGGCCGGCACGCCCGCTATCCCGCCCTGCCCTTGCTCGCCGGGCGTCTATCCGCAGGCGCGCCGATCCTGCTCGACGACGCCGCCCGCCCCGACGAGCGCGAGGTCATCGCCCGCTGGCAGGCCGAGTTTCCTGGGCTCAGTGTGGAGCAGATGGAATGCGAGCGGGGCTGTGTGGTCCTGCACTGGCGGGGCAAGGCCGGCCGCGTGGTCGCATGATCCTGAAAAACGCAGTTGAAACGCCAAAACATGGCGGAAACCCAAGCCAGGCTTCGCCTGGCACCCTCACCCTGCCCTTTTATGCCCCGCATGGGGTGCTCCCATTGGGAGAGGGTTGATTTTCGCCTCTCCCAATGGGAGAGGCCGACGCGAAGCGGCGGGTGAGGGTGAACGTGCGCGAAGCGCGCGTTCCAACTGCGGTTTTGGATGAACAATCTGGGTTCATGGCGACGCATTGTGGCGCACGTTCCATTCCGCCAGCGCGGCATCGAGGTCACCCTCGGCGCCGATCCAGTGCCAGAAGCGGCTGAAGTCGTCGCGGGCGGTTTCCATGCGCACCGTCATGACCCGCGGCTTGTCCTTGAGGAACAGTGCAATGTTGGTCTCGACGGTGTCGAGATAGTCCAGCGCGAGGGCGAGCGGGTCTGTGGGCGTGCCTTCGCGGAGCAGGATGCCTTCGTGATAGGCCTTGAGGATGCCGAACCCGGTGCGGCGGGCGAAGCTGGCGGCGACGGCTTCGGGCGCGCGGCCGAGATGCACGTAGCTGGCGTCCTTGCCGTAGATCCGGTCGAGGCGGCCGAGCATCCAGCTCAGGCGGTTGTCCGCCTCGATGTGGCGGGGCGGATAGGCAAGCCGTGCTTCGCCGAGCAACTGGACCCGGCTTTCATGGCCGGCGCTGAAATTGCGAATGTGGCGGCAGGCGGCGATGAAGGTGGTCGAGCCGCAGCGACCGCTGTTGAGCACGAATACGTTCATCGCCGCTCGATCGCCTCCTGCCAGGCGGCACGTTCATCGGGCAGTCGCATGACCGCGTCGCGCAGCGCGGACAGGCGTTGCGCGCGGGCATCGGCGTCCTGGATGCGGCGCCAGGCGGGGGCGTCGGGGCCGAAATTGCGCCTCAGGTTGGCGATGAAGCGGGCCAGGTCGGCGCGCGCCGGGGCGAGGCCGTCGGCCTGCCACCAGGCGTCGCGCTCAGCGAGTCGGGCATCGAGGGCGGCGATGCCGGCCAGCAGAGTCGTCTGGCGGGCACGGTAACGGGCCGCGATTTCAGTTTCGGTGCCGGTCAGTGCATCGTTAACGGTCGCGGATGAAAGCGCGGTATCCGGGTAGCCCTGTTCGATGAGCCGTTCCATGCCGAACAGCATGACGTCGCCGTAATACTGGCGCTCGAATTCGTCCGTGAGATCGATACCGGCCATCGCGTGTTCGACGCCGGGCCGGCATTCGGCGCGGCCGGTGGCGTCCAGGGCGCGGCCGTGGTGCATGGGCAGGTTGGCCGAGGCGAATGCCGGTCCCAGCGCGGCGCGCAGGATGCGGCCCAGGGTTGGCCCGGCCATGCGCAGGCGCAGGGGCGCGAACGGGATGAACGGGGTGAAGCGCCCCGGATCGAACACGTAGTTGCCGGTGTACAGGGTGCGCGCCGCCTGCACGACATGCGCCGGAGGCTCGGGGTGCCAGGCGCTCTTCCGGGTGGGATGTTCGCCGGCGAAGAAGCGCTCCAGCCGGCGGCCGAAACCGGCGAGCGCGGCGGCGTGGTCGTGTGCGCCGGCGAGCGGGCAGCGGTAGGGAATGGCCTGGGTCGAGCGGCGGAAGCCGAACAGCTCGGCCATGTCATGGTAGGCCGCATCCCCCAGGGGTGTGTCCGTGCCGGCGTGAAACGTGCAGGCTGCGTCCGCCTCGCAGCGTCCCAGCACATCGAGCAGTGCGACGCTGTCGGCAACCAGGGTGGCGGCCATCACGGCAGGCGAGACGGGCGGATCGCCGACCACCTTGCCGGTCAGGATGGCGAGGCGCCCATCCGCGAACAGGTGATCGATCGCGTTGAAATAATCCAGCGTGTGGCTGGCTTCCCCGGCAGTGTCCGAATCGAGGTTGACTGCAAAGGTCTGGTCGCTGTCGATGAACCAGGCCAGACGCGCATCGTCCGTCTGGCGGGCGAGCCACAGCGTGGCGAGGTTGCGGGTCAGGCTGGCGCCCTTGTGGCCGGGTGTTTCGCCATCCCCCAGCACGCCGCGCAGGCGTGTGGCGAGGCCGGCGGGCAGGCGGGCGACCAGATCGCGCTGCGTATCGGCATCGAAGTGATGGCAGGGCAGGCCGGCCGCGCTCCATTCCGCGGCCAGGGCGCGGTGGCGTGCGGCATTGGCGGCATCGAGGCTGTCTTCGGCGATCAGCACCGACACCGCACCGGCATGGGGGTGACGGCGGCGCTGTTCAGCGAGACTCGCCAGACAGGCGGCGAGCTGGCGGGGCCGGTCGGCGACCGGGATGACCACGATGAAGTCGCGCGCCATGCCTGAAAGACGCCTTCAGCGACGTGAGGAGTAATTCGGAAACAGGTCCCGATCGATCATGATCTCGATCAGGTTGATGTCGTGGGCCAGATCGAAGCGGTCGAACAGCGTGTCGATGTCGGCCTCGTTTTCGATGCGCATGTGACGGATGCCGAACGAGCGCGCCAGCAGGCCGAAATCGGGATTGACGAAATCGCAGGCGATGAAGCGGCGCGCATAGTGCTGATGCTGGTTCTTGCGGATCAGCCCGAGGCTGCCGTTGTTGAACAGCACCACATTGATGGGTAGATGATGGCTGACGGCGGTCATCAGCTCCATGCCGCACATCTGGAAGCCGCCGTCACCGAGCACGGCGAAGGTGGGACGGGCCTGTGCCGCACGGGCACCGATCGCCGCCGGAATGGCGTGGCCGAGCGAGGAAATGCCGGAGTTGGGGTGGTATGCGAGACCCGGTCCGGCGCGCAGGAAGTTTTGCGCGAAGATGATGTTGTCATCGAACACGCTGGCGTCGGGCACCCGCTCGCCGAGAATGCTGAAGAATCGTTCGATGAGCGCGAACCCCGACTGGAACAGGCCGTAGTCGCGGCCGACCGCGGTATTCGCCGGGTCGATCCGGCCCGGCCCGACGGTAGGGCTCGTGCATTCCAGGTGCGCGTTGAGTGCGGCCAGCACCGCCTTGAGGTCGCCATGCAGGGCCAGGTCGGCGGTGAATGTCTTGTTGAGCTGGGCCGGGTCGCGGTCGATCTGGATCGTGGTCTTTCCGGCGATGAGACCTGTGTCCCACAGGTAGCTGGTGCGTTCGTTGAAGCTGGCGCCAAGGATCAGGATGAGATCGGCATGATCGAGGATGTACTGGTATGCATGGCCGCTGGAGGTGACGCCCAGGGTGCCCAGCGCCAGCGGTGAGCCTTCGTCGATCAGCCCCTTGGCCTTGAGGCTGGTTGCCACCGGGATGGCCCGGCGGGTCACCAGCCGTTGCAGCTCCTCGCCGGCGCCAGCGCGGATGCAGCCGTGACCGGCCAGGATGACCGGGTTCTTCGCCGCGCGCAGGCGCTCGGCGAGTACCGTGACATCGGGCGCGGGCGGGCGCGGGGGCGGACGCAGGGGGATCTGGTCGAGGATGGCGGCATCCACCCGTTCATTCTGGACGTTGAACGGCAGGGCGAGCAGCACCGGTCCGGCCGGTTCGCCGAGCAGCGCGCGCGCCGCCTGGCCGAGCACGTTGCCGAGGTAATCGCTGCGTTCCACCATGCGGCGGTAACGGGTGATCGGCGCGAACAGCGCCACCTGGTCGATGCTGCCGCCCTCGCCGGAACTCTCCTGCAGG
>CAZOZD010000097.1:5659-7793 GCA_964584195.1 uncultured Burkholderiales bacterium | reverse complement strand
TTTTCGATGAATCCCTGCTCGACCATCTTGCCGGTACCGAGCTGTCGTCCCTTATCGGTCGCCGCCTGGCCTTCGTCAGCCTCATGCCGGGTTCGCTCGACCTGCCCCGCCTGGCCCGCTTGCCGGCCGAGCGCATGGTGCTGAGCCTCATCGATCCCGGGGCACAGGCCATGCCTGCCGTGGATGTACTGGGCGAAGCCATCCGCGCCCTGCGTCCGCGCGGCTACCGTTTCGCCCTGCCGCAGTCCATGGCGCGCGGTGAGTCGGGCGACCTGCTTGCATTGGCCGACTTCATCGCCATCGACGCCGACCGCCTCAGTCCCCCCGACCTGCTCACCGTGGCGCAGCAGTGTCAGCGCGATTTCCGCCAGGCGCGAACGATGGCCTGCGGCGTCGACTCGCTGGAACTCTTCGAGGTCTGCCGTCGGCTCGGCTTCGATTACCTGCGCGGCAACTACATCACCCAGCGGCGCGAGGACGACACCCCCAGCCTGTCCAGTCAGCGCCTGGTGGTGACCCAGCTGATCAGCCAGCTCAAGCGCAAGGATGCCGATTTCGACAAGCTGGCGATGATCGCCCGCCAGGATCTTGCACTCAGTGTGCGCCTGTTGCGCTACATCAATTCAGCCGCCATGGGCCTGCAACAGAAGATCGGCTCGCTGGAGCAGGCGATGACCATCCTCGGCCACAATGGCCTGTATCGCTGGCTCACCCTGCTCCTGTTCTACAACAGCAAGACCTCGCAGGTGGATGAGGCATTGCGCGAAACCGCGCTGGCCCGCGCCCGATTCTGCGAGTTGCTGGCGCGCCAGCGCCTGTCCAAGGCGGAATGCGAGCAGGCATTCGTCACCGGTTTGTTGTCGATGGTCGATGTGCTGTTCCGCATGCCCATGGCCAAGGCGGTCGGTCCTCTCGGCCTGCCGGAGGAGATCCAACTCGCGCTGGTCGAGCACAAGGGCAAGTATGGGCCCTACCTTGCCCTGGCCCTGGCCTGCGAGCGCGCCGACGTGCGCGCCATCGCCAGCCTTGCCCTGGCCTGCGGGGTCAACCCCGCGAAGGTCAACGCGACGCATCTGGAAACCCTGGCCTGGGCGGTGGAGTATGACGGGAATCTGGCCGAGGACGACGGCCGCTGAAACGATATACCGATTCAGCCAAACGCCGCGCGCCAGGCCGGATGTGCGGCGATCTGGCGCAATGCGGCGGCGAGCAGGGTCTTGCCCGGTTCAACCTTGAACCAGGTGGAGAGTCCTGAAGGGTGCGGCAGGGGAATCACGTCGGTCTTGAGGCCGTGGAATTCGACCCGGTGGGTCTGGCCGACCACGGCGTCGAGCCGGTCGGACTCCAGCACCTGGGCGATGGCGAGCTTGCCTACAGGGATGACCAGTTGCGGACGGAGCAGTGCGACCTCGGCGCGCAGCCACTCCCGGCAGTGGCCGATCTCCTCCCGGTTCGGCACGCGGTCGCCCCCCTTCGGGTTCTTGCCCGGAAAGCAGCGGCACACGGCCGCCATGTACACCCGCTCGCGAAAGCGCGCCTCCTCCACGCCAATCGATCCATACCAGCGAAACAGTGTCTTGCCCGCGGTCCAGGCGAAGGGTCGCCCCAGCTTGCCCTCAAAAGGCCCCGGCGCCTGGCCGATCTGCAGGATGCCGTGCGCGGCGGGCTGGCCGAGCACCACCGGCCCGATCATCTGCGGGCAACGCCGGCAGGCGGCGAGTGTGCGCATGTGTTCGGCAAGCTGCCGTTCGGTCATGGCATGGGCGGGCGGGTGAGTGGTCATGGCTGGGGGGGAGCTGAAAAGGGCGTACTGTACTGCTGCGCGGGCAGTGCGCCTATCCGTATTGAGGCTTCATGGACGGGTTTGCGGTCCGGGCGGCGCATTTGCCCCAACCATTTTGCCATTCAGGTTTTTTCCGGCCGGCTACAATGCCCCGCAGAGTGCCGCATGCGGCACTCTTCTTTCGCTCAGGGACTCGATAAAGGACAGGACGATGAATTTCACCAAGCCGATCTTCGCGCTCGCATTGCTTTCCACCCTCGCGGTGGCTCCGGTACAGGCCTCCGGGCTGATCGACGCCACCGACCCCAACCGCATCCTGGAGGTCGCCAAGGGTTTCGGTTCGGCTGAGAT
>CAZOZD010000097.1:0-5586 GCA_964584195.1 uncultured Burkholderiales bacterium | reverse complement strand
TACTTTTACGGTTGCGAAAAAGGCAGGGACTGTGACGACATCCAGTTCGCCGCTGCCTGGGAGATTAAAGGGGTGACGCTGGACAAGATCAACGCGTGGAACACCAACCGTCGTTATGGCACGGCCTATATCGACAAGGATGGCGATCCTGGTCTGAAGATGACCACCAACATCGACTACGGCGTATCGAAGAAAAACCTCGTGGATAGTTTTTCGTGGTGGAGCAAGGCCATGAAGGCATTTGGCAAGGAGGTTCTCGGCCAGTAAGCCGGATCGTGGCCGGGCCGGGTGCGCGGCTGGTCCTCGTCCGCCATGGCGAGAGTGAGGCCAACGTCGCCGACTTCATCAACGACGATCCGGCCCGGCCCGTCCATCTCACTTCGCGTGGCGTCGAGCAGACCCGCGCTGCGGCCCGCAATTTCGCTGGCCGGCCGTTCGCGCGCGCATTTGCGTCTGAGTTTCCCCGCGCCATCGAGACCGCGCGCATCCTGCTCGCGGGACGCGATTGTCCTTTGCAGGTCGATGCGCGTCTGAATGAACGCCGCTCCGGCATGGACGGTTTGCCCACCGCGACATTCAACGATTTTGTGCGGGCCGATCCGGTCCACGCCACGCCGCCCGGCGGCGAGAGTTTCGTCGATGTGGTTGAACGCCTCAGGGCTTTTCTCGATGCGCAGCGGGCATGCGGCGATGCCTGGGTGCTGGCGGTCTCACACGAGAACCCGATCCTCGCCGCCCTGGCGGTGGCGGGTGTGCCGGCCGAAGTCGTGGTGCGCCGCAAGCTGGCCAATTGCGCCGCGGTGATCCTTGCCGCCGAGGTCGGCGGCTGGCGCGTGCTTGATGCCGGGTGATTCCGGAGCAGTCTGCCGGAACGGTCAGCGATGCACTGAAACATCGAGACCGAGGGCGCGGAGCCGCTCGGCGAATGCGTTCATCCATTCGGACGGCAGGGGCGACAGGCGCGGCGCTTCGGCTTGCATGGAGGGGCGGGCGAGGCCATACAGCATGATCCCCTTCAGGCCGATGTCCTCGCGCACTGCACGGCGCATCAGATCGAGGTAGGCGTTCAGTTCGGTGGCATCGGGCGGCTTGCCATCGAGCGCGAACATGCAGGTCTGCACCCAGGTGGGGCACAGGCGGGCGCAAGTTGCCAGGCGGCGGAAGTGTCCGTCCGGGCTCTCGCGGCTGCCGTTGATGCGGCGCATGCCGTCCGGTGTGGCCCGATCCAGCTTGAACCAGACTTCGCCGCCGATTTCCGCCAGTGTGCTCACGCCTTCCTGAACCCGTTTGCGATGCATCTGGCTGCCGTTGGTGATCAGCCTGCAGGGCAGGCGGTGACGCAGTCCGTGGCGGTCGAGCAGCGCGCCGAGGCGGGCGATGACCGCGGTGAATTCCGCCGCCGTAGTCGGCTCGCCATCGCCGGACAGCGCGATGTCGCACAGCCTGCGCATGCCTTCCGGGGCGTGACGGGCGAGGTAATCCCCGTTCAGCAGGGCGTCGGGCATGAATTCCAGTTCGCCTTCCAGGCGTGCAAGGTCAACCGGAGGCGGACCGCCGCGGCGCAGGTCGGGGACCTGGCAATAGATGCAGCGCCAGTTGCAGGCGCGGTTGACGTTCAGGTTGATGCCGAGCGAAACACCGCCGGCACGACGGGAGAGGACCGGGTAAACGTACACCAGGCCGGCCGCGTCGCGGGCATGATCGGTGGTCCTCAGCATGGCGCATCCTGTGCCACCTGTGCGGTCACCGCGGCCCGCCGCGCGGCGCGGAGCGCCTCGACGATGCGTTCGGGATGGGCCCGGGCGATCGCCCCGGCATCCACGCTGCGCACCGCAGCCAGCGCCTGGTCGAGTCGTTGCGCTTGCGGGTAGGGCCGCTCCGCATGGCCGTCCCGGCCGCGATAGTCCGCTTCGCATGCGCCGAGGAGTTGCTGGAACCGTTCGGGCCGGCGCATGGCGTCGCAACGTTCGAGCAGATCGACCGTGGTGTTGGCGCGCAGCTCCAGTGCACGGTGGATGTTGCCGTGTTCGCGCGCCATGAGCACGGCAAGATCGCGGCATTCGGCGGGCGCGCGCAGGCGTTCGCTGAGGGCCCGCGCCAGAGGGACTCCGCGCGCTTCGTGGGCGATGTGGCGCGGCCACTCGTCGACCGGTGTGGTGCCCTTGCCGAGGTCGTGCAGGAGTGCCGCCCAGCGTGCTGGCAGTGCCAGATCGAGCCGCGCCGCCTGGTCGATGACCTGCATGACATGTACGCCGGTATCGATCTCAGGGTGGTGCCGGGGCGGTTGCGGCACGCCGAACAGGCGGTCGAGCTCGGGCATCAGCACCGCGAGCGCGCCGCATTCGCGCAACACCATGATCATGCGTGAAGGGGTCGATTCCATCAGCCCGCGCGCGAATTCCTGCCAGACCCGTTCCGGGACCAGCGCATCCACCTCGCCGGCGGCGACCATCTCACGCATCAGATCCATCGTCTCGGGGGCGATCGAGAAGCCCGGAAAGCGGGCGGCGAAGCGGGCCAGGCGCAGGATGCGCACCGGATCCTCGACGAATGCCGGGCCGACATGGCGCAACACCCGGGCGAGCAGATCCTCCGCGCCGCGATAGGGGTCGATGAGCTGGCCGGCGGCATCGCGGGCCATGGCGTTGATGGTGAGGTCGCGCCGGGAGAGGTCCTCTTCCAGGCTCACATCCGGCGCGGCATGGACGACGAAACCGCGATAACCGGGTGCGCTCTTGCGCTCGGTGCGGGCGAGGGCATATTCCTCATGGCTTTCGGGATGGAGAAAGACCGGGAAATCGCGTCCGACCGGACGGAATCCGAGCGCAATCATTTCCTCCGGGGTGGCACCGACCACGACATGGTCGCGGTCCTGCACCGGGCGCCCGAGCATCTCGTCACGCACCGAGCCGCCGACCCGGTATACCCGGATGTGCGGCGGAAATGCCGGGCCAGCCAAGCGTGGCGGCTTAGCGGTGGGCGTGCGTGCGGAATCCGTCATAGCGCCGGCGCGGGTCCTCCTCGACCAGATAGTCGATCACGGTTTCCAGCGCGGTGGCAGCACCGAAGTGCTCCGGCCAGCCTTCCGGGCAGACGTTGTCCACCTTCATGGCGTGGTGATTGTCGCGCGTCATCAGTTTCGGGCCGGGCTTGAATTCCATCAGCCAGGCGAACAGGTAGGATGCCCGGTCGCCCAGGCCGAGTATGGTGCGGCGCAGGCCCAGGGTGCGGGCGACGAGGCCGACCAGTTCGGCCAGGGTATACACCTTGGGACCGCACAGGCTATAGGTCTGGCCGTAGGTGTCCGGGGCGTCGATGCACTGGTCGATGGCGCGCGCCACGTCACCCACGTACACGGGCTGGAAGCGCGCGCCCGCATTGGCCAGCGGCACCACCGGCGCCAGCCGCAACAGGCGCGCGAACAGGTTGAGGAAACTGTCGCCCGGACCGAAGATGACCGAAGGCCGGAACAGCGTGATGTCGATGTCGTGCCGGCGTCCCGGCTCCATGAGCAGGCGCTCGCCCTCGCCCTTGCTGTGCTGGTAGAAACTGGCAGAGGCCGGATCGGCGCCGAGCGCGCTGACCTGCACCAGCCGCGGCACGCCGCGATGGCGGCAGGCTTCCAGAAGCTTGTGCGGCAGCTTGACATGGGCGCGCACGAAATCCTTCCGGCTGCCATGCAGGATGCCGACCAGATTGATTGCCGCATCCATGCCATCGAGTACCTTCTCGAGCTCGGCAGGATCGTGGATATCGGCCTCGATCACCTCGACGTTCGGCAACACCAGGAGGTCCTTGACCCGCTCGCGACGGCGGGTCGGCACCCTGACCTTGCAGCCGCGCTCGATCAGGCGATGGATGAGGTGACGGCCGAGAAAACCGCCGCCGCCGAGTACGCAGATATTCCGATGAGGCATGATCCAGTCTCGTGGCAATGCAAAGGCAAGGATTGTATGCCAGACAGGCTACGGTTGGATGTCTGCCGCCGGGCTTACCGTGCCTGTCCTATAATCGTCGACCCGGCGCGCGTCTTGACCCGTCGCCGGAACGGTACCCCGTCCGTCCCGGTTCAGGGCGGATCGGGGTGGTCGATCACCCGGAAGCAATCACCCCCATACAAAGACCGCATGTCCACCCTCGAACATTCCATTGAAATCCTCCGCCGTGGCGCCGAGGAAATCCTGCTCGAAACCGAGTTGATCGAAAAGTTGAAGCGCGGCAAGCCCCTGCGCGTCAAGGCGGGTTTCGACCCCACCGCACCTGACCTCCACCTCGGTCATACGGTACTCATCAACAAGCTGCGCCAGTTCCAGGACCTGGGGCACGAGGTGATGTTCCTGATCGGTGATTTCACCGGCATGATCGGCGACCCCACCGGCAAGAACGTCACCCGCAAGCCCCTCTCGCGCGATGACGTGATCGAAAACGCGCGCACCTACGAGCAGCAGATCTACAAGATCCTCGATCCGGAAAAGACCCTGGTGATGTTCAACTCCAGCTGGATGGGTGAGATGAATGCCGCCGATCTGATTCAGCTGGCCGCCAAGCACACGGTTGCACGCATGCTGGAGCGGGACGATTTTTCCAAACGTTACGGTGGCGGTCAGCCCATCGCCATCCACGAATTCCTGTACCCACTCATTCAGGGGTACGACTCGGTGGCCATGCGGGCCGATGTCGAGCTGGGCGGCACCGACCAGAAATTCAACCTGCTGGTCGGGCGTGAACTCCAGAAACAGTACGGCCAGGAGCCGCAGGTGGTGCTGACCATGCCCATCCTGGAAGGGCTGGATGGCGTGCAGAAGATGTCCAAGTCGCTTGGCAACTACATCGGCATTGCCGAGCCGCCGGGGGAAATGTTCGGCAAGCTGATGTCGGTGTCGGACGAACTGATGTGGCGATACATCGAGTTGCTGTCGTTTGAGCCCATCGAGACCGTGCGGCAGTGGCGGCGGGAGGTCGAGGCCGGCCGTAATCCGCGCGACATCAAGGTGATGTTCGCGCAGGAGATCATCACCCGCTTCCATGATCGCGTCGCCGCCGAAAAGGCCCTGGCAGACTTCGAGACCCGCTTCCGTCAGGGGGGAGTCCCGGAAGAGATGCCCGAATTCGTCCTCGATGGGGGAGAAAAGGGGTTGCCCGTACCCCAGATGCTCAAGCAGGCCGGCCTGGTGGCGAGCACTTCGGAAGCCATGCGGCAGATCGATGGCGGGGGCGTGCGGCTCGACGGCGAAAAGCTCAGCGACAAGGGGCTCGTGATCCCGCAAGGCCGTACCGTGGTGGCTCAGGTGGGCAAACGCAAGTTCGCCCGCGTCACCGTGCGTGGTTAAGTGATTGAATCACAAGGATCTGGACTTTCTTTGTAACGAAACCATCAAAAAAGTGTTGACCGCCTGAAACATTTCCGTAGAATGCGCGGCTTTTCGCAAGTGCGATGAAGCGCGAGCAAGGTGGCAAGTCCGAATGAATTGATTCGAGTGCTTGACGCAGTGCCCGGTTCGATGGATAATCTCGCTTCTTCGCTCCAAGCGACTGTTCTTTAAAAATCAAATTCAGCCTTTAAGAGGTGTGGGCATTGTGTTTTGG
>CAZOZD010000096.1:0-7871 GCA_964584195.1 uncultured Burkholderiales bacterium | reverse complement strand
ATCGCGCTTTATCCGGACATCGCCGAGCCGTTGCGGGCCTGTCAGGCCAGTGACGAGATGGCCTGGGCCTGCGGCGGGATGAGCCGCAGCGAGGAGCGGGTGATGTTGCCGGACGGTGCGGTGAGGCATTTCGAGGTGGTGAAGGTGCCGCGTTTTGCCGAGGATGGCGGCCGGCTGGGCCTGTTGGTCATCGGTCGGGATGTGAGTCACCAGCGTCGGGCGGAAGAGCGCCTGCGGCTGGCGTCGAAGGTGCTGGAAACCACCAGCGAGGGGGTTTTGGTCACCGATGCCGCAGGTACCATCGTCGAGGTCAACGCGGCCTGTTGCGCAATCAGTGGGTATCGGCGCGAGGAGATGATTGGCCGGAATCCGCGCATGCATCAATCCGGACGACATGACCGGGCGTTCTATGAGGCGATGTGGTCGAGCGTGCTGGCGACGGGGCATTGGGCGGGCGAGGTTTGGGATCGACGCAAGGATGGGTCGATCTATCCCAAGTGGTTGAGCATCAATGCGCTGGAGAACGAGCGCGGCGAGGTGAGCCATTACGTCGGGGTGTTCATGGACATCAGCCGGCAGAAGCAGGTGGAGGAGCAGCTCCAGCATCTGGCGTACTACGATCCGCTCACCGAGCTGGCCAATCGGGTGCTGCTGGTCGAGCGGACGACCCAGGCTTTGCACCAGGCCGAGCGGGGTGGCCACGAGGTGGCCTTGATGTTCATCGATCTGGATCGGTTCAAGGATGTGAACGATACCCTGGGGCATCCGGTGGGGGACCGGTTGCTGGTCGCGGGGGCGGGGCGGTTGCGCATGGCGGTGCGGCGGATGGATACGGTGGCGCGGCTGGGGGGGGACGAGTTCGTGGTGTTGTTGCCGGAGCTGGAGGAGGGGGATGGGCCGATGCGGGTGGCAAGCGGGATTCTGGAGGCGATGAAGGACAGCTTCGAGATTGACGGCCTGAGCCTGGCGATCACGCCCAGTATCGGGGTGGCCCTGTATCCGCGTGACGGTGGGGATGTGGATACCCTGATGCGCAATGCCGACAACGCCATGTATCACGCCAAGAGCGCGGGCCGGAACACCTGTCGCTTTTTCTCGCCGGAGATGGATGAGGAGGCGCACGAGCGTTTTGTCATCGAGCGTGACCTGCGCCTGGCCTTGAGTCGGGACGAGTTCGAGCTGCATTTTCAGCCCCAGCTGGACAGTGGCGAAGGTCGTCTGATCGGTGCCGAGGCGCTGTTGCGCTGGCGCCATCCCAGGCGGGGCTTGCTGAGTCCGAGCCAGTTCCTGGCCATTGCCGAGGAAAGCGGCCTGATCGTGCCGATCGGTGAGTGGGTGTTGCGTACGGCCTGTCGCCAGGCACGCCTTTGGGCCGATGCCGGAATGCCGATCCGGGTGGCTGTGAACCTGTCGGCACAACAGTTCAGGCGTGGCAACGTCAGCGAGACGGTGCGCGCGGCGCTCGCCGAGGCCGGGCTGCCACCCGAGCGGCTTGAGCTGGAACTGACCGAGAGCATGCTGCTGCATCCCACCGTCGATGTGCTGGCGCGGCTGGGCGAGCTGAACGAACTGGGAGTGCGCCTCTCCCTCGATGATTTCGGGACCGGGTATTCCTCGCTCAACTATCTGAAAAGCTATCCCATCGACCAGTTGAAGATCGATCGCTCGTTCGTCGAGGGGATCGAGTCGAAGCAGGAGGATCGCGCCATCATCCGCGCCATCCAGTCGCTGGCCGAAGCTCTGGGGCAGCAGACCATCGCCGAGGGGGTGGAGACAGCCGACCAGTCCGCGGCGGTGAGTGCCATCGGCTGCCATCATCAGCAGGGGTATCTGTTCGGCCGGCCGATGCCGGCGGCGGAGTTCGATGCCTGGGTGCGTGCGCAGCCCTCGCCGGGGTGACGGATCAGGCCTGCAGGCGGCGCAGGGGCTCGTGGTAGCGGGCGCGGTAGAGCAGGCGGCGGTGTTCGGGGCGGTCCTCGAATGCGGCCCGGGTGTGCAGCACGTTGTTGCACAACAGGCCCATGCCGGGTTGCAGGCGCAGGCGGAATGCGCCCCGGGGGGCGGCGCCGAGCAGGGTTTCCAGTGCATCGAGCGCGGCCTGGGTGGCGGGGTCGTCCTTCCAGGCGATGCTGCGGGTGCGCGCGGTATAGCGCAGATGCAGGTGACCCGCTTCGACCAGCAGGGCCGGGCCGGTTTCGTCCGCGCGCGCTACGCCTGCCTCGTCGGTGCGGGCCGGGATGGTCATCGCGTCTTCCGCCATCAGTGCGCGGATGTACTCCGGGTTGGCTTCGCGCAGGGCGATGTAGGCCAGTTCGTGGTCGTACAGGTCGTTTTCGCCACCGTGTTCCGCCTGGCGGACACAATGCAGGGTCATGGCGTGGATGCGCCGCTCGGGCGGGTTGTAGTAGCCATCCGTGTGCCAGCGGATGCGGTGGTGGGTGTAGGGGATGTAGTCGCCGCGTCGGCCGGGGTCCTGGCCGGCGGGGCGGTTCGCGGTGTCGCTGCCTTCTTCTTCGCGCGGGGTGAGGCTGGAGATGCCGTCCTCGTCGGCCAGCCAGTTGGCGTCCAGATGCGTCAGGCCAAACCGGGCGGAGATCGCCTTGACCGCCGCCTTGTCCTCGGCCTCGCCCAGGCGGGTGGCATAGATCACCATGTTGGTCTTGGCGATGCGTTGCCAGCAGGCTTCGTATTCCGCATCGGTGAGCCTGAACGGGTCGGCGAGCTCGACGATGAGCGCTTCACCATGCTCCGGATAGCCTTCCAGCTTGGCGTCACGCCAGGCCTGGTAGCCGGATTCGTTGTCGGGGTGGAAGGGGTTTTCGACCGGAATCATCGCTTGGGGGTGAGGCGTACAGCGTAAAGCGGAGGGGGCTTGCGCCTCAGGCCTCACTCTTGACCGGGTAGAACCCGTCCATCTGTTTTTTTACCGTGCCCAGGATCTCGGGCATCTCGATGTCCATGATCTGGTCCTGGATCCAGCTCTGGTCGCTCTTTTCCATGTCTTCGCGGATCTGTAGCGATAGAAAGCGCAAGGCGGGGAAGCTTGCCTTGTCCGCCGGGAATTCGTAATGGGCGTATTCGGCCATGCGGGCGTTGAGCAGGTCGATGTAGCCCTGCTTGTAATCATATTCGGGGTCGCGCACGCCGCCGGTGAAGTCGAGTACGTTGTCTTCCATGATCTCGGCCAGACGCAGGCCGAGGGCCGAGACCAGGCGGGTGCGGCGTTCTTCGTCCAGGCGGGCGTGGGCGAGCCGGTCGACATAGTGCACGGCGAACGCGCTGAGTTCGGCGATGATCTTGAAGCCGCGCTGGGGAGTGACGATGTCGTAGTCGGCCTTGGACAGGTTGTCGATGGCGCGGTCGGCCATGCGCCAGATCGTGGTGGCGAGCGCGGTGGCGATCTCGTCGGCAGGGCGTTCGCCTTCCTTCTTGAACCATACGGTCTTGACGCGGGTGGGGGCGGCCATGCTTATTCTCCGGTGGCGACGGGGCGGGCGGGGTCGGTGATCCAGTCGCTCCAGGAGCCGGCGTAAAGGCGCGATCCGGGCAGACCGGCGATCTCCATGGCCAGCAGGTTGTGGCAGGCGGTGACTCCCGAACCACAGGTATGGATCACCTGCCAGGGGGCGCGCCCCTTGAGCAGAGCCTGGTAGTTTTCGCGCAGGGCCTCGGGCGGCAGGTAGGTGCCGTCGAGATCAAGGTTTTCCTCGAAGGACCAGTTGATCGAGCCGGGGATGTGGCCGGCGACCGGATCGAGGGGCTCATATTCGCCGGTGAAGCGGCGGTCCGGGCGGGCGTCGATGATGAGCTGGGTGGGGTCGTGCATGGCCCGCAGCACGTCCTCGGCGCTGACCACCTGGCTGGGCTCGGGCAGGCAGACGCAGTTTCCGGGCTTGATCTCGGGGGGCTCGCTGCTCACCCGGCGCAGCTCGCGGGTCCATTTGGGGTAGCCGCCGTCGAGCAGGGCCACGGCCGGGTGGCCGAGCCAGCGCAGCAGCCACCACATGCGCACCGCCATGGCGCCGAAGCTGTCGTCGTACACCACGACCTGCTTGTTCACGCCCACGCCCCAGCGATAGAGCTTCTCCGCCAGAGCCTGCGGGTCGGGCAGGGGGTGGCGGCCGGTCTGGCCGGGCACGATCGCGCTCGACAGGTCCTCGTCGAGATGGGCGTAGCGTGCCCCGGGGATGTGGCCGGTGGCATAGGCGCGGCGGCCGGCTTCCGGGTCGGTGAGGGTGAAGCGGCAGTCGAACACCACCCAGCTGGGGTCGTCGAGGTAGCGGTCGAGCTCTTCGGTGGAAACGATGGTGTTGATGTACATGGAATTCAGTGACGGGTTGCAGGTGACGAGTGACGGTAAAACCCGGTCTCACGGCACCTGTAACCCGACAGGCAACGGATGGGCAGGGAAGGGGACGGGGGGCGCGATGATTCTGTCACGCGTCCCCCGTCACTCTTCAGCGCGGATCAGTATCCGCCCTTGCCGAACGGCTTGGGCAGGCCGGCGATCTTGGAAGACTGGCGGTTGGGCTGGTTGGGGAACAGTTCGTACAGCTTCTTCTTCCAGTCGATGCTGTCGTCCTGCTCATCCAGCATGGCCACCATGTTGCGGAAGTTGGGGGTGTGGCCGTCTTCCTGGTAGCGCTCGCGCATGAAGCGGATCACGGTCCAGTGGTCGTCGGTGAGCTTGATGCCCTCGGCCTCGGCGATGATCGGCACGACCTCGTCGCTGTAATTGGGCTCGGTCAGAAAGCCTTCGTCGTCGACTTCCAGTTCTTCGCCGTTGAACATGTATCCCACGATGGTTCTCCTATGGTCAGGGGTTGCAAAAAAATCGGCCTGTTGTCGGCGTTCGACGCCTTCAATGGGCCACCACTTCCTTGATCGATTTGTGGGGGATGAACAGGCCACAGCCATGCGACCGATACAGGCCCAGCCCCAGTTCCTGGATGCGCATCGACTGAATCAGCTCGACATCGTGCAGCATCAGGCTGTAGCCGTTCACTTCGCGACCGGAAACGTGCATTGTACGCCGCTTGCCGGGGATCAGCCCAGCCCGGGCGCCGAGTCCGTCGAGTTCACGGTGCGCGGCGGCGAGAAAGGCGGCTTCGTCGTCCTCGCCGGTGACCACGAAGTGCGAATACAGGGTCGCATATGGCGTCAGCGGGCGAGTCTTCAAGTCCCCGACCCGGATCGTGCCGGCGCCCAGTTCCAGGCTCCGGCCACACAGGTCGCGGGCCGGGTCGACCCGCTCCAGTGGCAGGCGCAGCACCAGCTTGACGCGACGGTTGATCACCATGTTGTCGTTGCGACCGCTGGGTGCGCCATGGATGGGGTGTACCCCGGCGCCGGCGAGTCCTTCCAGCCACGGCAGGTGGCGCACCAGCTCGCGGTACAGGATCTCGCCATGATCGAGCGGGATCTCGGCACCGATCAGGTCGAACTGGGCGTCGATGGCCTGCGGGGTGTAGTCCAGGTCCTTGATGGCTTCCCATTCCGGGTTGTACATGCGCATGGCTCAGTCCTCCGTACTGGCCGGGGTGTCGCCCGCGCGCGGGGTGGCCCATTCCAGCATGGCTTCGGCCCAGAACCGGGCGGTGACCGGATCGACATCGAAGATCGTGAAACGGGCGCCCCGCTCGCGGATGCGTAGCCGCATCAGCGGGGTGCCCCCTGCTTCCAGGTCCACCTGTTGCAGCTCGATTTCCTGGTTGCCGTATGGATTACGGAATTTGAGCAGGGAAGTGATTTGGTCCATGACGCGGTCTGTATTAGAATTCACGGATGCGCATATTACCTGAGTTTTTTTATCAAGTAATAGCGTGGTGGGCGCGGAAAGTGGCCACCTACCCGAACGGGTAGTGTCTGCCTACTCCCGCGACCGACCGGGTTACCCCATCGGAATGATGGTTCAGTCCGTCATCCCTGACTAACATCCGGTGACTAGTCTCGTGCGGGCGATTGGCCCACGGGCGGTATAGGTAAGACGACAGATCGTTTCGCAAGACCTCAAGGAGATGCAGATGGCTAAGCAAATGTACGATACGCCGAATCTGGACGAGCTGGAAAAAGGCCCGTGGCCCAGCTTCGTGACCGGCATCAAGCGCCTGGCGAAGGACAATGACATGATGGTCGACCTGCTCGGCCAGCTGGAAACCTCCTACAAGACCCGCTTCGGCTACTGGAAGGGCGGCACGGTCGGTGTGGTGGGGTATGGCGGTGGCGTCATTCCCCGTTTCACCGAGCTGAAGAACGCCGACGGCACGCCGCAGTTCCCCGAGTCCGCCGAGTTTCACACCCTGCGCATCCAGCCCCCGGCTGGCATGCACTACACCTCCGACTTGCTCCGTCAGTTGTGCGACGCCTGGCTGGAGACCGGCGGTTCCGGTCTGATTGCCTTCCATGGCCAGTCCGGCGACATCATGTTCCAGGGTATCAAGACCGCTGACGTGCAGCGCTCCTTCGACAAGTTCAACGAGATGGGCTTCGATCTCGGTGGCGCCGGTCCCGCCCTGCGCACCTCCATGTCCTGCGTCGGCGCCGCCCGTTGCGAGATGTCCTGTTATGACGAGGCTCGCGCCCTGCGCACCGTCATCAACAACAACCTGGACGACATGCACCGTCCGTCGCTGCCGTACAAGTTCAAGTTCAAGTTCTCCGGCTGCCCGAACGACTGCGTCAACTCCATTCAGCGTTCCGATATGGCCACCATCGGCACCTGGCGCGACAGCATGCGCGCCGACGAGAAGCTGGCCCGCGAGTGGATGGCTTCCCACAGCATGGAAGACCTGACCAACATGGTCGTCAGCATGTGTCCGACCCGCGCCATTCGTCTGGTCAAGAACGACGGTGTTGCCGCGGGCGAGGGCATCACCAAGGTGGCCGTGTCCGATGCGAACTGCCTGGAAATCGACAACCACAACTGCGTGCGCTGCATGCACTGCCTGAACGTCATGCCTGGCGCGCTCCTGCCCGGCAAGGACAAGGGCGTCACCATTCTGGTCGGTGGCAAGGGCGTGCTGAAGATCGGTGCCACCATGGGCACCGTCATCATCCCGTTCATGAAGCTCGAATCCGACGAGGACTTCGAGAAGCTGAACGATCTGGCCCGCAACATCCTCGACTTCTTCGCCGAGAACGCGCTCGAGCACGAGCGCACCGGCGAGATGATCGACCGCATCGGTCTGGTCAATTTCCTCGAGGGTCTGGACATCGATGTCGATCCCAACATGATCGTCCATCCGCGTACCAATCCCTATGTCCGTACCGACGGCTGGGATGAGGAAGCGGCCAAGTGGAGCGAGCGCAAGGCGGCCGCCGCCTGATCGAGCGATCCGTCTGAATCGATGCGCCGGCGGGGCATGTGGCCCCCTGGCGCGTCAACAGGATTGCAGATACCTGTATCTTAAAGTTTTCTGATCTCACTTCGTTGGAGACAAGAATGGCAGAACGTACTCACGAGACCATCGAATCGGGCGCCCCGGATCCGATGCCCTACATGCACCCGGTGATGGCCAAGAACTACGGCAAGTGGGTGTTCCACTCGCATCCCAAGCCGGGCGTGCTCTATCACCGTGCCGAGAATGGCGATCAGGTCTGGACCGTCAAGGCCGGCACCCAGCGCCAGATGGATCACTACACCGTGCGCAAGCTGGCCGACATCGCCGACCAGTATGCTGACGGTTATGTCCGCTTCACCACCCGCTCCAACATCGAGTACATGGTGACCGACGAGTCCAAGGTCGATCCCCTGATCAAGGCCTTGAGCGAGAGCGGTTTCCCGGTCGGCGGTACCGCCAACTCGGTGTCCATGGTGGCCCACACCCAGGGCTGGCTGCACTGCGACATCCCCGGCACCGACGCCTCCGGCG
>CAZOZD010000095.1:0-7951 GCA_964584195.1 uncultured Burkholderiales bacterium | reverse complement strand
GCGGCGCGCATGGGCGGCACGACGTTGATGACATCACCCTTGACGTCGTCGAATTCGGTGCCGACCATCCGGGTCTTGGCATTGACCGAACGCGGCATGTTGTTGGCGCGGTATTCGATCATGCTGTTGTCGGTGCCGAAACCGTAGTGCTTCCTCCAGGTGGCCAGGAACAGGCCCTTCTTGGAGGCGATATCCGTGTTGCCGTCGAGGATGATGATCTTCGACTTCGGCTTGGCCTTCTTGAAGTAGGTGGCGACCATGCATGCGCGCTCGTAGGGTCCGGGCGGGCAGCGATACGGCGCCATCGGCACCGACATCACGAACACCCCGCCGTTCGGCATGGCTTCGAGCTGACGGCGCAGGGTGGCGGTCTGCGGACCGGCCTTCCAGGCGTGCATCACGGTCTTCTGCGCCTCGGCGTCGTAGCCCTGAACGCGATCGAACAGCAGTTCGATGCCGCCGGCGAGCACCAGACGGTCATAGGCGAAGCTCTTGCCGCCGGCGGTGGTCACCGTCTTCTTGCCGGTGTCGATGCCGGTGACGGTGTCCTTGACGTAGCGGTCGACCGTCTTCTTCAGGTTGTCGTAGGGCAGGGTGATGTCCTGCATCTGGTTGATGCCGGCCAGCACGGTGTTGGAGAACGGGCAGGACACGAATGCATCATTCGGCTCGATCAGGGTGATCTCGGCCACCGGCGCCCACTGCTTGAGGTAGCGTGCGAAGGTGGCGCCGCCGAAACCGGCACCCACCACCACCACCTTGGGACGGGCCTTGCCGCCCACGGCGGCGCTACCGCCGTCGGTGCTGGCGCAGCCGGCCAGGCCGCCCAGGGAAACGGCACCCGCGGCGCCGGCACTGATCTTGAGGAATTCGCGACGATCAAAAGTCATGTTGGGTCTCCTAGTCGCTTATTTGACGGCGGCAAAATACTTGGCCATGAGTTCGAATTCGGCGTCGGTATAGCCGGCGGCGTGCTTCTTCATCACCGTGCCGGGACGTTCGCCGCTGCGGAACGCCTTCATCTGCTCGACAAAATAGTCGGCGGGCAGGCCGGCCAGGTTGGGGATGGCGCCGTGGCTCTTGCCATCGGGACCATGGCAGTACGAGCAGTTGGCGGCGATGAAGCGGGCGCGCGGATCGGCGGCGTGCGCCGGAGCCAGCGTGGCCAGGAGGCCGGCCGCGAGCAGGGACAGGGTCAAAGCGTTTTTCATGTGCTCCTCCAGGGTGGACAAAGGACTGCGGCACTCCGATACGCGCAAACCGCGCCGGACTGCCGCCGGGGTACGACTCTCCTCCTGACAAGGCGTGCGGGAACGCCAGCCAAACACGCGCCGGAGCGCGCGGGTACGATCAATACGCATACAACGTTTGAACTATTGATTTATCCGAATTGACGGGGATCAATAATCTTCAGTTTGCTGCCCCCGGTCAACAAGCAAACCCTTATATACCGCGGGTTTTCGGGGTTTTTCGCGATTTTTTTCAGACCCGGCCAAGCCTTGCCCACGCCTACAGCTCCGGCTCGGCCTCAGCCTCCCCGCCCCCGGCGCCGAACATCAGCTTCTTCAATGCATGCATCTCGTCGCGCAAGCGCGCGGCGCGCTCGAATTCGAGATCCCGGGCCGCGGCCAGCATCTCCTTTTCCAGGCGCTTGATCTCGCGGGTGAGCTCCTTCTCGCCCAAGGCCTTGTAGTGCGCCCGCTGCTGCGCCACCTCAAGTGCCTTTTCCTGGGCCTCGACGTCGTACACCCCGTCGATGATGTCCTTGATCCGCTTCGACACCCCCTTCGGCACGATGCCGTGCGCGGCGTTGTGGGCGAGCTGCTTGCTGCGCCGGCGCTCGGTTTCGTCCATGGCGCGGCGCATGGAGTCGGTGATCGTGTCGGCGTAGAGGATGGCGGTGCCGTTCAGGTGCCGCGCGGCGCGGCCGATGGTCTGGATCAGGCTGCGCTCGGAACGCAGGAAGCCTTCCTTGTCGGCGTCGAGGATGGCGATCAGGGATACCTCGGGGATGTCGAGCCCCTCGCGCAACAGGTTGATGCCGATCAGCACGTCGAATACGCCCAGACGCAGGTCGCGGATGATCTCGACCCGCTCGACGGTGTCGATGTCCGAATGCAGGTAGCGCACCTTGATGTCGTGGTCGGCCAGATACTCGGCGAGCTGCTCCGCCATGCGCTTGGTGAGCGTGGTCACCATCACCCGCTCACCCGCCGCGACGCGCAGGCGGATCTCGCCCATCAGGTCGTCCACCTGGGTGGCCACCGGGCGGATCTCGATGCGCGGATCGACAAGCCCCGTGGGCCGCACCACCTGTTCCACCACCCGCTGCTGATGCTTGTGTTCATAAGGGCCCGGGGTAGCCGACACGAACACAGTCTGGCGGAACATGCGCTCGAACTCGTCGAAGCGCAGCGGCCGGTTGTCCAGTGCAGAAGGCAGGCGGAAGCCGTAGTCGACCAGGTTTTCCTTGCGCGCCCGGTCGCCCTTGTACATGCCGCCCACCTGCGGCACGGTGACGTGCGACTCGTCGATGAACATCAGCGCGTCCTCGGGCAGGTAGTCGATCAGGGTGGGCGGCGGCTCGCCGGGGTGGCGTCCGGTCAGATGCCTGGAATAGTTCTCGATGCCCTTGCAGAACCCCATCTGCTCCAGCATCTCCAGGTCGAAACGGGTGCGCTGCTCGATGCGTTGCGCCTCCACCAGCCGTGCCGCGCCATGAAAATACTCCAGCCGCTGTGCGAGTTCGAGCTTGATCGCCTCGATGGCACGCAGCACCGTATCGCGCGGGGTGACGTAATGGCTGGACGGGAACACCGTGAAGCGGCCGACCTTGTGCTGTACCTGGCCGGTGAGCGGATCGAACAGGGACAGGGTCTCGACCTCGTCGTCGAACAGCGACACCCTTACCGCCGTCTCGGCATGCTCGGCCGGAAAGATGTCGATCACGTCGCCGCGCACCCGGAACACCCCGCGCTTGAACTCCATCTCGTTACGGGTGTACTGCATGGCGATCAGGCGCTTGATGATGTCCTGCGGCCGCATCCGGTCGCCCTGGCGCAGATGCAGGATCATGTCGTGATACTCGGCCGGGTCGCCGATGCCGTAGATGGCCGACACGGTACCGACGATGACGCAGTCCTTGCGTTCCAGGATGGCCTTGGTGGCCGAGAGGCGCATCTGTTCGATGTGCTCGTTGATGCTGGAGTCCTTCTCGATGAACAGGTCGCGCGCCGGAACGTAGGCCTCCGGCTGGTAGTAGTCGTAATAGGAGACGAAATACTCCACCGCGTTGTCCGGGAAGAACTCGCGGAATTCGGCGTACAACTGTGCCGCCAGGGTCTTGTTCGGCGCCATGACGAAGGCCGGCCGGCCCAGGCGGGCGATGACGTTGGCCATGGTGTAGGTCTTGCCCGAGCCAGTCACGCCAAGCAGGGTCTGAAAGCGCAGGCCGGAGGTGATGCCCTCCACCAGCTGCCCGATCGCCACGGGCTGGTCACCCGCCGGCGGGAAAGGCTGATGCAGAACATAGGGGCTATTGGGGAAGCGGATGGGCACGGAGTAGAATCGCGCGATAATCAGTTCAGTTTAACACCCTCGTCATACACATCTGTTTCACACCGTTCCCGAAGGCCGCCATCTTGTCCCTCTCGTCCCGCGTCCAGCGCATCAAGCCCTCCCCCACCCTGGCCATTTCCGCCCGCGCCGCCCAGCTCAAGGCGGAAGGCCGCGACATCATCAACCTCGGCGTGGGCGAACCCGATTTCGATACCCCTGAGCACAGCCGCGCCGCCGGCATCACCGCCATCCAGAACGGATTCACCCGCTATACCGCGGTGGGCGGCACCCCCAGCCTGAAAAAGGCCGTGCTGGACAAATTCAGGCGCGAGAACGGTCTCGAATACAGCCCGGCCCAGGTGCTGGTGTCCTGCGGTGGCAAGCAGAGCTTCTACAACCTGTGCCAGGCGGTGATCGGCAGCGGCGACGAGGTGATCATCCCGGCCCCCTACTGGGTGTCCTACCCCGACATCGTGCTGCTCGCCGACGGCACCCCGGTAATCGTCGAGGCCGGCATCGAACAGGGCTTCAAGCTGAGCCCGGCACAACTGGAAGCCGCCATCACGCCACGCACCCGCATGCTGGTCCTCAACAGCCCGTCCAACCCCACCGGCGCGGTATACAGCCTGGATGAACTGAAGGCCCTGGGCGAGGTGCTGCGCCGCCATCCCGACGTGCTCATCGCCAGCGACGACATGTACGAACACATCCGCATGGACGACGCGCCCTTCGTCAACATCCTCAATGCCTGTCCGGACCTTTATGACCGCACCCTGGTGCTCAACGGCGTATCCAAGGCCTATGCCATGACCGGCTGGCGCATCGGCTATTGCGCCGGGCCCAAGCCGATCATCGCCGCGATGGACAACATCCAGTCGCAAAGCACCTCCAACCCCACATCGATCTCCCAGGTTGCGGCCGAGGCCGCACTCAATGGCGACCAGGCCTGCATCCAACCGATGCTGGCCGCGTTCCGCGAGCGCCACCGCTTCGTGGTCGACGGTCTCAACCGCATCCCCGGCCTGCGTTGCGTGGACAGCGGCGGGGCATTCTATGCCTTCCCCGACGCGCGTCCCGCCATCGCCCGGCTGCATGCCGCCGGCAAACTCAGAGAGGCCAACGACCTCGCCCTCACCGAACACCTGCTCGAACACGGTGTCGCCGTGGTGCCGGGTTCGGCCTTCGGCGCCGAAGGCTACCTCCGCCTGTCCTTCGCCACCTCCATGCGCAACCTGGAACAGGCCCTCGCCCGCATCGCCGCCGCCCTGACCTGAACCCGCGCCGGTGCATCTTGATCGCCCCGCCGGCGACCGGGTCGGCTACCATGATAGGAACACCCCATTCACCCCGAACGAGGAGTCCATCATGTCCGACGATCAGGAACTCAACGAGCAATTCCGCCGCCTGGCGGACAAAACAAGCACGGAAGACCTGCGCGAACGGGTACGCCAGCTGGTGCTGGACAGCCTGTCCCGCCGCTCGGCCGACCCCGATGCGCTGCGAGCGGTGATGCGCGACGCCGTGGCCGGACTGGGCGAAGCCCTGCCCGGACATGCCGCCAATGCGCGTGAATCGCTCAAGTCCGCCCTGGACGGCATGGACGAAGCACTCGGCAAGGCGGTGTACGCCCTGCGCCTGGCCATGGAGGAAGGCTGGGGCGAAGGCCGCCGTTTCGCCGACGAGGACCTGCGCACGGCCTACGACTCACTCAAGGCATTCGAGGACGACCTCGCCGCCACCCTGAAATCGACCGCCGAAGGCAGCCAGGGTCTGCTCCGCGAGGAACTCGACCGCCTGCGCGAACACATGGCGCGTGGCGGCGGCGATACCGCCGCCCAGCTCAAGGCCACCCTCGACGTGCTCGCCAGCCAGATGCGCGAGGTCGCCGGCGAAGCCGGCCAGGACGCCCGACACACCGCACGCGAGGCCGCCGGACGGCTGGGCGCGGTCACCTCCGGCATCCTGCGCGGACTGGCCGACGCCATCGACCGCCGCGCCTGAATTCGCTTACGTGAATAACTGTCGTGAAACATCCCTCCCCCGCCGGGGGAGGGCAGGGTGGGGGTGGTGGCCTTCGGCCACCTTTGGCCAGCTCGCATCGGGCAGGATGCGGCTTCGCCGCACCCCCATCCCGGCCTTTCCCCATTAGGGGAAGGAGCCTGTCAGTTACGGATTGGGCTTACAGGATCAAGCATGCTGCGTGAAACCCTGTCGCTGATGCGCGACCTGCCGCGCCTGCACGAGATCGCCTCGGTGCTGGTGCGTTATGGCTGGGGCGACGTGGTGCGCCTGATCGGCATTGCCAACCTGCTCGAACGGGCCGGCAAGCTGCTGCACCGCCAGCCGAAGGGCGATGTCGACAAGCTCGAACTCCCGGTACGCATCCGCCTCGCGCTGACCGACCTCGGCCCCACCTTCGTCAAGCTCGGCCAGATCCTCGCCAGCCGGGTCGACGTATTCCCCCCGGCCTGGATCGAGGAATTCGAAAAGCTGCACAGCCAGGTTCCGCCGCTGCCCTTCGAGCAGATCCGGCCCGAACTGGAAGCGGCCTATGGTCGACCGCTGGCTGAGGTGTTCGCCGACTTCGACGGCACCCCGTTCGCCGCCGCATCCATCGCCCAGGTCCACCGCGCCCGCCTGCATGACGGCACGGCCGTGGTGGTCAAGGTACGGCGTCCCCATATCGTCGCCAAGGTCGAAGCTGACCTGCGCATCCTCGAACACCTGGCCCGGCTGCTCGAATTCGAAATCCCGGAAAGCCGCCGCTACCGGCCGGTACAGATTGTCAGCCAGTTGCGCCGCTCGCTGATTTCCGAACTCAACCTGGCCAAGGAAGCGCGCAACCTCGACGTGTTCGCCCACCTGTTCGCCGGCGACGACAGCGTGCGCGTGCCCAAGGTGTACTGGCCCTACTGCAACGAACGCGCCAACGTCCAGGAAGAACTGGTCGGCATCCACGCCAGCGATCTCGAAGCCGCCACCACCGCCGGCATGGATCTGCGCCTGCTCGCCACCCGGGGCGCCAACGTCGTGCTGCGCATGATCCTCATCCACGGCCAGTATCACGCCGACCCCCACCCGGGCAACGTCGTGTTCCTGCCCGGCAACCGCATCGGCCTGCTCGATTTCGGCATGGTCGGGCGCCTCACCGAAGTGCGCCGGCAACAGATCACCAGCTTCCTCGACGCGCTCATCCGCAAGGACGAGTACGGCATGCTCAACATCCTCAGCCTGTGGGCGGGCGATGCCGAGATCGACGAGGACAAGCTCGCCTACGACCTCACCGAGCTGGTGTTCAGCTACGACAACCTGCCCCTGCGCGAGATACGTCTCGGCCCCTTGCTGTCCGACCTCACCGCCGTGATGCGGGAAAACAACCTCGCCCTGCCAGCCGACCTGACCCTGCTGTTCAAGTCGCTGATCACCCTGGAAGGACTGGGCCACTCGCTCAACCCCGAATTCCACATCGTCGACCACCTCGAACCCTTCATCCTGGAGGTGATCCAGGCCCGCCTCAGCCCCGAATCGATCGCCCGTCGCGCACGCCGCAACCTGCGCGAGATGGTCGACCTGATCGGCGGCCTGCCGCGCGACATCTCGCGACTTTTCCGTCAGGCCCGGCGCGGACGGCTGCGCATCGACCTCGATCTGAAGAGGCTCGACACCTTCGGCCATCAGCTTGACCGCGCCAGCAACCGCCTGACCATGGGCGTACTCACCGCCTCGCTGGTGATCGGCTCATCCATCGTCATGACCGTGCAAGGCGGCCCCGAGCTGTTCGGCCTGCCCCTGTTCGGCCTGCTCGGTTTCCTGCTCGCTTTTGTCAACAGTATCTGGATCGTGCTGTCGATCTGGCGCTCGGGCAAGCATTGATCCCGGGTCATGCCCCAGAAATGAGCGCTGTACGCTCGTTTACCCTCACCTGCCCACTTACTGCATGCGCTGGCCGTGCTCGCGAGTGGCGTGGAACTTCACCCGAGGCCACTTTTCCATGGTGAGTTCGAGGTTGTAGCGGTTGCTGGCCAGATAGACCGGGTTGCCGTCCACGTCGTGGGCCAGGCGCAGTTCCTGTTCCTTCTCGAACTGGCGCTGGGTGGCGGCATCCGCATAGGTCAGCCAACGGGCGGTGTGGATGTCGGCGTGGGCGTAGGTAGCCTCCACCTTGTACTCGGTCTCCAGGCGCTGGGCGACCACCTCGAACTGGAGCACGCCCACCGCGCCCAGCAACAGGCCGCCGCCGATGGTCTCGAACACCTGGATCGCACCCTCCTCGCCCAGCTCCTTCAAGCCCTTTTGCAACTGCTTGGACTTGAGCGGGTCCTTCGGGCGGGCGGTGCGGAACAACTCCGGGGCGAAGTATGGGATGCCCTTGAAGTGCAGCTTTTCGCCCTCG
>CAZOZD010000094.1:4216-8022 GCA_964584195.1 uncultured Burkholderiales bacterium | reverse complement strand
GCTCGGTGACGGTGTCCGTCTGGTCGCACTGTTCGCCGGCGAACACTTTGCCACGCCCCGGTCCCGCCAACGTATATCAGTCCTTTCCGGTCGAATTCGGCTCGATCCATCCGGGAGCGAGCTCGACCTGGATTCGACCCGCAAACACACCCATCTCACCCCGGAAGGCGGTGGTCAGCTGCATGCCGTCGAGGATGCGACCCTGCTCCTCGCCGACGCCGGTTTTCTCGCCACCCTGTCGTCCTGGGCCGAACTCGCGGCCTATGCCCGCCAGGCCGGGGGCGAGGAACTGGCCAGCCGGCTCGCCGCGGTGCGCCATACCACCGCATTCCAGCAACTGCCGATGGAGCATGTCATCCAGGCCCTGCAGCGGATGACCCCGCGCAAGGTCAAGGCCGGCGAGATCATCGTCCAGCAGGGCGAGCGCGGTGACGCCTACTACCTGATCTGGTCGGGCCGGGCAGAGGTATGGCGCGCCGGCATCTACGACGAGGAACAGAAACGGGTGGCCGAAATCGGCCGCGGCGAGGGTTTCGGCGACGAGGCCCTGGTCACCGGCGGCACCCGCAACGCCACGGTGAAGATGGTCGAGGACGGCCTCTTGCTGGTGTTGGGCGACGAGGCCTTCCGCGAGCTGCTGTCAAAGCCGTTGATTGAAGAAATCTGGCCCAGCGACGTGCCGGCGCTCCTGAACGAGGGCTGGCGGGTGGTCGACGTGCGCTACGAGGAGGAATTTGAAGATGGCCACATCCCCGGTGCGCTCAACCTGCCGCTGCCCGAGCTGCGCGCCCGCGCCGACGACATGCTCGACAGAAACGCACCCTACATTTCGGTCTGCCTGTCCGGCAAGCGCAGCACCGTCGCGGCCTATCTGCTCAAGCAGCGCGGATACCGGGTGCGCACCATGAAGGACGGCATGTCCGGCTGGGAAGGTGAAACCGCGAGTTGAACCGCGCACTTCCAAGCCTTGCCGTCCTGGAGGAAGCTCGACATCGAGCACATGGCACATGCGTACCTCTACACCACTCAAGTGTGCCTCGAAAAACCCCATCGTCATTCCGGCGCATGCCGGAATCCAGAATGATCCGGCACCTAGACACCAGAGGTCGCAGGTGTGTCGGGTTTTTCGAGGCACTCTTTCCGCGTGGTTTGAAATTCCGCTAACCCATCTTTAACTTCCGCCGGCAGGCCGCGTGAGCAGCATTGCCCACTCGATTTCACCAAGAGCCGCATTTCTTCGGCCATGGCGACGCCGAAGCCTATCGCAACGGCCTGGCTCGACTGCGCCGGCAATTCGAGGAATAGCGCCCGGGCTGAAACCGGACCTCAGGCCCCGGCCTGGTCCCCGGCCTGATATACGCGAATGCCGTCCCGCCCTGCCTGCTTGGCACGGTACATGGCCTGGTCGGCGTGACGCATCAGGGTGGTTTCGTCCTCGCCGTCGTCCGGATACAGGGCCACGCCCAGGCTGGCCGAGATCGACAGATGCAACCCATCCAGCTCGAATGGCTGACGCAGGGCTGCGCGGACCTTCTCGGCGATGGCGACGGCGTGGGTGGCATCCCGCACCGAGCGGAGCAGGACGACGAATTCGTCGCCGCCGATGCGGGCGACGATGTCCGAACCACGCACGCAACGGCTTGCCCGGCGTGCCACTTCGATCAGCATGAGGTCGCCGACGGGATGGCCATGCTGGTCGTTGACCGGCTTGAAATTGTCCAGATCGACCAGCAGCACGGCGAAGCGCTCTTCATCACGCCGGGCATTGGCCTGTGCCTGACGCAACAGGTCGGAGAACAGCGCCCGGTTGGCAAGGCCGGTGAGCGGATCATGCTGGGCCATGTGACGGATGCGCTCCTCCAGCCGCTTGCGCTCGCTGATGTCGTGCAGCAGGCCATGCACGCGCCCGGGCCGGCCTTCGGCGTCGCGCACGGCCTGGCCCCGGATCAGCAACCAGAGGTGGTGACCATCGCGGTGACGGACACGGCATTCGATATGGTATTGCGCCTGCTTGCCGCTCAGGTGGTCGGCCAGGGCCTGGCGTGCCCGGGGCAGGTCCTCCGGTGCGATGCGTGCCTCCCAGGCGGCCAGGCTATCCAGGCCGGAATCCTGATCGAGACCGAGCAGTTCCAGCACCCGCGGCGAACAATAGAGTGTGCCGTCGGCCGGGTCGAGCTCCCAGAATCCTTCGTCGGCGCCCTGCATGGCCAGGTCCAGACGCTGGCGGCTGCGCGCCAGTTCAGCCTGCACCCCGACCAGGGCGCGATTGAACGCCCAGGCGATGAGCGCCAGCGGCAGCAACGCAGCGAGCGCGCTCCAGAAGGTGTGCCCGCGAATGCGGTCGAGCGGCTTGCTGACGTCATCGACCACCAGCAGCCAGCCGACACGCTCGCCCTGGTAATTGCGGATGGAGAGGTTGGTATGAAAAACCCGCGCCCGCCCGCCCTGATCGATGAGGGTGAATGGCTTCTCCCGGGCCCGGGTCGCCAGGGAGGGTCAGACCGCGGTGACCGACATCGGGGTCGTGCGCGGCGCGAGCTGGTCTCCCAGCTTCAGTAATCCATCCTCGCCATGCTCGGCCAGGTACGCCGCCATGGCCGACCGCAGGAAGACCAGGGCCGTCTCGACCCCGAACACCCGCGCCATGCGTTCGGAAAAATGGCCAACGTCGATGCCCAGCTCAAGAGTGCCGAGGAAAATTTCGCCATCGAAGATCGGTACGCCGATACGATGGCTGATGCCGTTCTTGCCGATCTCAAAACCTGACAACGGGCGCCGGCTACGATTGGCCTCGGCGATCATCGGCCGGATCGCGCCAAGATCGTCGCCATACCGCTCTGGCCGATGCGCGCGCAACAGGGTGACGTTATCGGGGCCATGGAAATGCAGCACGCTGAAATGCGCGGTTTCGGCACGCAGTGCGTCGAATTCGGGCGCGACCAGGCGCAGCAGCGCGGCCCGGTCGCCCGCGCGCACCGCCGCCAGCACGCCGGGCTTGGCGAGCAAGGCATGGGCACGGGCCCGATACAGCTCCAGGGACAATTGCAGATCCTGGGCGTAGGCGCGGGCGATGTCCCCGTTGCGGCGCGCGAATTCCTCGGCGATGGTATGGCGCCGCATGTGATGACCGAGCACAAGCATCAGGGACACCAGGCCGAGCATGGCCAGCAGCAACAAGACGATGAGGCGGCGCCGGGTGCGCGGCGGGTCGCCGGATTCGGTCAGGGTGGAAAGGGCCGCGTTCATGGGCAGCAAGCAGGATCTCCGTCTCGGCCCGCACGGGCCGCTGATAACGATTGCGCTCGCGCCCGTGCATTGGTCTGGGTATCCAGGCGAAAGTACGTTCCGGTCACCGGAGCCTCGCGATTCGCGGAACCCACGGAGCACGTCGGGCCAGTTTCCCACCCGCGCCACGGCGCGGTCAAGACGCGACCGGGGCGCGGCTGGCGGCGGAGTGTTCCGGCCGGATCGGGCCGGATCGGGCCGATTGACAAGATCGGGCCGTACATGGACAGTGCGGGTCCATTTCACGGATCAGGAGCCCCGCATGCGCCTGTTGCACACCATGCTCCGGGTCGGAGACCTGGAGCGATCCATCGCCTTCTATACAGAAGTCCTCGGCATGCGCCTGTTGCGGCGCAAGGATTACCCCGAAGGCAGGTTCACGCTGGCATTCGTCGGTTTCGGCGACGAGGAAGACCACACCGTGCTGGAACTGACCTGCAACTGGGGCGTGGACCAATACGAGCTCGGCACGGCCTTCGGCCACATCGTTGCGGATGGAAGCGGATACGAAGAGGGAGTTG
>CAZOZD010000094.1:0-4206 GCA_964584195.1 uncultured Burkholderiales bacterium | reverse complement strand
GCCACATCGCCATCGAGGTGGAAAACGCCCAGGCCGCCTGCACGGCGGTCGCGGCCAAGGGCGGCAAGGTGACCCGCCCGGCCGGGCCGATGAAACATGGGTCGACCGTCATCGCCTTCGTCGAAGACCCCGATGGCTACAAGATCGAGTTCATCGAGCGTGGCTCGCGCCGCGGGTGACGGTCGACGGCGCGCCTGCGGCGGCCCGACCCCCCTTCCGGGGGCCCCTCGGGCTACGCCTCGGCACCCCACCGTCATCGCCTTCGTCGAGGATCCGGACGGCTACAAGATCGAATGCATCGAGCGCGGCACGCGGGGTGGATGACCGCCGGCATCGCCCCCGTGGCGCCCACCCCTCACGCCGGAACTCGTTGCCCGGATTCCGGTCTTTCTGGAAGCTTGTTTTTCGTACTGTGGAGAATGCACATGAAGTTGTCCTTGCATAGCCTGTTTGCCGCCCTGGTCGGCATCGTCCTGGCCTTTGCCATTCCGGTTCCCGAGGCGGAGGCCAAGCGCCTGGGCGGCGGCAAGTCGTCCGGCATGCAGCGCCAGGCCCTGCCGCAAAAACCGGCGCCGCAGCGCAATGCCGAGCAACCGGCGCGCAACAACGATGCCGCCGCCGCACCGGCCGGCGCGGCGGGCGCCGCGGGGGCTGCGGCCAAGGGTGGCGCGCGTTCCTGGCTGGGGCCGGTGGCCAGCATCGCCGCCGGCCTGGGCCTGGCCGCACTGGCCTCGCATCTCGGCCTGGGCGAGGAATTCGCCAGCTTCCTGCTGATCGCGCTGCTGGTGGTGGCGGCCATCCTGCTGTTCCGCTGGTTCTCGTCCCGTTCGCGCCCGGCCCCGGCCATGCAGTATGCGGGGGCTGGAGCCGGCCCGGCGGCGAACCCGGGCGTGACGGCGTTTACAGGCGGGCCGGCCATGGCCGGGGCGGCGAGCCCATCCGCGCATGAATCCACGCATGCGGCGGGCGAGTTCCCGCCCGGATTCGACGCCGATGCGTTCGCGCGTCAGGCCAAGCTCAATTTCCTGCGCCTGCAGGCCGCCAACGATGCCGGCAACCTCGACGACCTGCGCGAGTTCACGACGCCGGAGCTGTTCGCGGAGATCCAGTTGCAGCTGGCCGAGCGGGGTGCTGCCGAACAACGTACTGAGGTGGAATGGCTGGAGGCCGACGTGCTGGAGTGTGCCGAGGAGGCGAATCGCCATATCGTCAGCGTGCGTTTCACCGGCCGCATCCGCGAGGATCGCGACGCGCCGGCCAGCGGTTTCGTCGAGGTCTGGCACCTCACCCGTCCGGCCGATGGCAGCCGGGGGTGGGTGGTGGCGGGCATCCAGCAGATGGACGCCTGAGCGAGCCTGCGAGCGGCTCAGCCCGTCTGGCCAAGCACCTCGGCCAGACGCGCCAGCGGCACCCGTGCACCGGCGGCGGCCCTGTGGCCCCCGCCGCCGTATTTTTGCGCCAGCGGAATGACGTTGAAATCGGCCGTACCGCGGAATGACAGGCGCATCATGCCTTCCTTGACATACCAGATCAGGGCGAAGGTGCCCGAGCGGGCGGCGAGCAGGTTGCCCACCTGGGATGCGAATTCGCCACTGGCGTTGACCTGCAATCCGGCGATGCCGTCGATGACGATGGGCTCGGCCTTTTCGGCGATCTGTTCACACAGCTTCAGATATTTGTTCTGACCGATCTGGCCGATGCGGACGAATTCGGCGTAGGCCCCGCCATCCGCCTCGTGCCTTTCCAGCAGCTCGCGCCAGAGCTCGAAATCGAACGGCAGGTCGTCGAGCGCGGAAGTGTAGCCGGGGGTTTCCGGCAGGTGCCAGCGCCACAGGTCACGGTCCTCGACATGGCGGATGAGCCGCGGCACCGGCTGGCCGGGGAAGAAATGGTTCCAGGCCAGGGTGGCGCCGGAGCGGTCCATGTCGAGCACGATCTTGGCGCGTTCGCTCTCAAGAAACACGCTGGGCCGTCCCGAGTGTGTCTTCTCCCCCCACGGGGGGGCGGGCTGGGCGCAGCCCGGCCCTGGGGGGCTCAATTCTTCGTGGCCCAGCCACGCCCGCAATGCGGCGGCGGTATCCAGCACCGAGGCGTGGTGGTCGAGCCAGACCAGCCGCTCGGCCTGGTGCACGATGGCCTGCATGGCCTCCAGGGGATAGGCGAAATCGAGCACATACACCGTGCCGCCATGGATCTCGGGCAGTGCGTCGCCGTGGCGGGCACCGATGCAGCGCGCAGCCTCGCCATGCACCATGCGGGCGGCCAGTGCGGCGGCGAACCCATCCGGGCAGCGGTCGTGGTACAGGACGGTGGCCGGGGTCATCCTTTCCTCAGCCACGGGTGTTGGACTCTCCGGGGAAGCTCGCCAGTTCGACACGCGGCGGCGGTTGCCAGCCGGGCTGGCGATATTCCGCCACCACGTTGGTGAATATGCCGCCGCGCACATAAAACTTCGCGGTCAGACGCATGAAGCGGGGGGCGAGCAGTCCGGCGAGGTCGTCCAGAATGCGGTTGGTGACCGCCTCGTGGAAATGGCCCTCGTCGCGGAATGACCAGATATACAGCTTCAGGCTTTTCAGCTCGACGCATTTCTGGTCCGGGATGTAGTCCAGGATCAGGGTGGCGAAGTCCGGCTGCCCGGTCTTGGGACACAGGCAGGTGAATTCCGGGATTTCCATGTGGATGTGGTAATCGCGCTCCGGCGCGGGGTTGACGAAGGTTTCCAGGGCTTTGGAAGGTTGGCTGGGCATGCGGGGTCCGGGAACAGTTAGAATTCGGGGCCGATTATACCCCCCACCGATACTCGACCACCGGTACGCGCCTTGCGCCTCAAGCATATCCATCTCGCCGGATTCAAGTCATTCGTCGATCCGGTCACCATTCCCGCCCCGGCCCGCCTGACCGGGGTGGTGGGCCCCAATGGCTGCGGCAAATCGAACGTCATCGATGCCGTGCGCTGGGTGCTGGGCGAATCCAAGGCGCGCGAGCTGCGCGGCGAGTCGATGCAGGACGTGATCTTCAACGGCTCGGCCAACCGCAAGCCGGCCTCGCGCGCCTCGGTGGAGATGTTGTTCGACAACGGCGAGGGCCGCGCCGCCGGGCAGTGGTCGCAATACGCCGAGATTGCGGTGAAACGGGTGCTCACCCGCCAGGGTGAATCGAGCTACTACATCAACAATGTCAAGGTCAGGCGCAAGGACCTCTATGACCTGTTTCTCGGCACCGGCCTGGGCGGCGACGCCTACGCCATCATCGAGCAGGGCATGATCTCGCGCATCATCGAGTCCAAACCCGAGGAACTGCGGGGTTACCTGGAAGAGGCGGCCGGGGTGTCGAAGTACAAGGAACGCCGCAAGGAGACCGAATACCGCCTGCGCGACACCCGCGAGAACCTGGCCCGGGTCGAGGACATCCGTATCGAACTGGCGCGCCAGCTGGAAAAGCTGGCGGTGCAGGCCGAGGTGGCGCGGCGCTATTTCGCACTCGATGCCGAACGTACCCTGAAGGGCCGCCTGCTGGCCCTCACCCGCCGCAACGACGCCCGCCTGCGCCAGGCCGAACTGAACCGGCAGATGGAGGCGGCGCGCACCGCGATCGAGGAACGGCTGGCGGAACTGCGCCACCTTGAGGCGGCCCTGGAGGACGAGCGCTTGGCCCAGTTCGAGGCCACCGAGGCCTTGAACCGCGCCCAGGCCCTCTTTTATGGCGAGAGCGGCGAAGTGGCGCGCATCGAGCAGGAACTGCGGCACCTCAATGACACCCGCCAGCGGCTGGGCGGTGAGCTGGCCGGCACCCGCGAGCGGCGGCAGCGGGCGGAAGAAGAAATCATCACCACCCGTGCAGAGATCCTCGCCCAGCAGGACGCCCTGGCCGAGGCCGAGGCGCAGGCCGAGATCCTGTCCGAGCGGGCGCGCGAGGCCAGCGTCGACCTGCCCGAGGTGGAGGCGGCCTGGCGCGCGGCGCAAGCCGCGGTGGCCGAGGCGCAGACCGGCATCGGCCAGTGCGAGCAGGCGGTGCAACTGGCGCAGAGCGACCAGCAGCATGCCGGCCGCCGCATCGACCAGCTCAAGGCGCGCGAGATGCGCCTGATGCAGGAACAGGAGGGCCTGGCCGAACTGGATGAAACCGCTCTGGCCCGCCAGCGCGCCGAACTGGAAGAAGCCGAGGACCGCGCCGCCAGTCTGGCCGAATACCTGGAGGACGCGC
>CAZOZD010000093.1:0-8058 GCA_964584195.1 uncultured Burkholderiales bacterium | reverse complement strand
TTGAACAGCACCGGATGCTGCAATACCACCCCGACATGCTCGCGCACCGTAGCCCAGCCGATCTCGCCCACCTCCACGCCACCGTAACAGATGCAGCCCTGGCGGATCGGATACAGACCGAGCAGGGCCTGGACCAGGGTCGATTTGCCACCCCCGGAAGCCCCCACCAAGGCCACCCGCTCACCGGGGGCGATCTCCAGACTGACATCGTCGAGCACCCGCTCGCCCTCGTCATAGGCCAGGCTGACGTGCTCCAGGCGCAGGCTCACGCCCGTCCGTCCGCCAAACGGGTCGGCTTCACCGCCGGTCGAGTTCTCTTCCAGACGCAGGTCGAACAGCAGATTGATGCGGGCCAGTGCGGCATTGGCGGCATACCAGGAATACTGGATGTTGACGATCTCCTGCACCGGCGCCAGCATGAACCATAGATAGCCGAACACTGCCAGCATCTGGCCGATGCTGAGGTCGGACCACAGCACCATGAGCATGGCGCCGGCGCGGAATGCATCAAAACCGGCCAGAAAGATGAAGAACGAAACCCGGTTCATGGCGTCAGACTTCCATGCATAGGCCGCGGCATGGGTACGTATGCGCCCGGCCGCATCGGCCACCCGGGCAAGGTAATGACGCTCGCGGTTCATGGCGCGGATCTGCGCCAGCGCGTCCAGGGTTTCGGTCAATGCCTCCTGAAAAAGCTCGAAGGCCGAATTTTCCCGTTTCTTGAGTTCCTTCACCTTCTTGCCCAGACGACTGGAAAACAGGATCACCAATGGGTTGAGCAGGAGGATGAACAACGCCAAAGGCCAGTGCATCCAGAGCAGCACCGCCGCAACCCCGACCAGGGTCAGGCAGGCCACCAGGAACCCCGAGATGGTGTTGCCGATGAACTGGTCGACTGCATTGAGATCAGTGACGAAATGCGAACTCACCCGCCCAGAACCCAGGGTCTCGTACTCGGACAGGGCGATCCCGGACAGACGCTGCAACAAGCGGGCCCGGATGCGGTACACCACCTCCTTGGCGAGCAGGGAAAAAGTCCGCGTCTGCCAAACGTTGAGGACGATGGCGACGAGGCGCAGGCCCACGGTCAGGGCAAGTGCAAAGCCGATATAGAACAGGGGGCCGTGCCAGGCGGGCGGAAACCACGCCTGCGCCAGGCCGACGAAAAACCCCGGCTGGTGGAGCAGGACCTCGTCAACCAAAAGCGGCAGGATCAAGGGCACCGGCACCGCCGCCAGCACGGCCAGCACCGCCACGACGTGGCCGAGCACAAGTTCGCGCCGATGACCGAGGATGTCCTGGAATATATCCGCCCAGCGCAGGGACGGGGCGTCACGCCGCACGGGCGCGGGGTCGAATTCGGCCGGATTCATGAAAATGGAGCTGCAAGGATGGAACCGCAAACATCCCGCAAAAACGCGGCCAACCCCAGCGCCCGGATCAAGCCTCTTCCAGCACCCGCAGTTCCACGTCGGTCTGGCGCAGTCGCTCGGCCAGAGCCCGGGCCAACCGGGTCGCCACCAGACTGGCGGCACGTGGATGCGTGGCGGTGGCGGCATCGAAATCGGCACGGGAAAACACGAACAGCGATACCGGCGTCAAGGCCACCGCATCGGCCGAGCGTGGCGCCTGGTCTAGAAAGGCCATCTCGCCAAAAAAGTCACCGCGGCCGAAGCTGGCGATGTGATAGCTCACCCCACCCGTCATCGGCAGCTCGATCCGCACCAGGCCACGGCGGATGATCAGCAATGCGTCACCCTCCTCCCCCATGGCGAAGATCCGTTCACCCGCCGCGCACTCGCGCGTCCGCACATACTGCTCCAGATCACCCAGGGTATCCACCGAAAGGCCCGAGAACAGCGCTACCTCGCCCAGCGCCAGGGAACGCGCACCGGCTTCGTCGGTGGCCACTCCGGTCAGGATGCGTTCCTCGGCCCACTCCAATGCATCGTCGAGCTGGTCGAACAGCCGCACCCGGTCGGCATCGCGCAACAGGCCCGCCTCCTCGAAATAACGCAGGATCGGCGCCCTGACCTGGCTCAGGGCCAGCACCGCGCCCTGCTCGGCCAGCCGGTCGGCGATCTGCTGCAACAGATGCACGGCGCTGAAATCGACCGAATGCACCCGTTTCAGGTCGAGCACCAGCTGACGGCAGCCGCCAAGACGCGGCTCCACCTCGTTGAGCAACTGGTCCGTGGTGCCGAAGAACAAGGCCCCGTGCAACTCGAACACCACCGTCTCGCCGCCACGCGCCTCCAGCAGTACGCGCGCTTCAGGCAGGCGCTGACGCTTGGAAAATACATGACTGCCCGAACGCACGCGCCGCACCACAGAGTGACGGATCTCCTCACGCACGAACAGCAGGATCGCCAGGGCCACCCCGACGCCAGCCGCCGCCATCAGGTTGAATGCGATGGCGGTGGACGTCACCAGGGCGATCACCACGAAATCCAGCACGGTCGAGCGCTGGCGCAAAAGATATAGGCTGCGCCAGTCGATCAGGCGAAAACCCACCACGCACAGGATTCCGGCCAGCGCCGCGAGCGGCATCCAGGCCACCAGCCCGCCCAGCAGCAGCACCGTGAGCAGCGCGAACACCCCCGCGAACAGGGCCGAGGCCGGGCCTTGCGCCCCGGAATGCACATTGACCAGGGTCGCCCCCAGGGTACCGGCCCCGGGCAGGCCTCCGGCCAGCGCGGCACACAGGTTGCCACCCCCCTGGCCCAGCAACACCCGGTTCGAGTCATGCCGGCCGCGCGTCACCGCATCCATCACCACGCAGGTCTTGAGGGTATCGATGGAGAGCAGCACCGCCAGCATCAGCGCCGGCACGAACACCCGTTCCAGATCGATGAGGCCCATTCCGGGCAAACCCTGCCAGCGCATCGTGGCCGCCTCCAGGAGCGCCGCACCGCCGATTCCGGCCTCACCCGCCTGGCCGATGACGAGCGGATTGTCGGCCAAATGCAGCAAGGCCGGATCGAACCCGGCCAGGGCAAGATAGGCCATCCCGCCTGCCACTACCGCCACGATCGGCGCCGGCACCGCCCGCGCCAGCCGGGGTGCGAGCAGCATTGCGACGATCGCCGCCGCAGCCACCAAGAGTGCCTGCCCGTCCCACAATCCTGGGTGGAGCACTTCGGCCAGGCCGGCGCCCGCCGGCAGGCCGATCAGCCTGGGCAACTGGCTCAACAGGATGAGCGCGCCTACCCCGGCCATGTAGCCGGCCACCACCGGATAGGGGATGTACTTGATGAAACGGCCACCCCCCGCCAGGCCGAACAGGATCTGCAACACCCCGGCCAGGGCGGCCACCAGGGCCAGCAGGGTGAATATGCGTGCCGGGTCGAGACCGGCTGCTGCGAATTCGACGCCGAAGGCCGCCAGCATGGCCGCCGCCGGCGCACAGGGCGCGGAAATCAGCCGCGGCGCGCCGCCGAACCAAGGCACGGTGAGGCCCAGCACGATCACCCCGAGAATTCCGGTCAAGGCCCCCATGGCGACATACTGTGGCCCAAGGCTGGCCGCGGCGATCAGGCCGAATGCGATCGCCGATGGCAAGGCCACCAGCATCGCCGCCAGGCCACCGAACACATCGCCGCGCACAATTGGCATGGTCTTCATGGCGCGTCCTCCAGAACGGAGAATACGCTTCCACTATAGGCCCGTCGGCGTCAAGCAACTGGCCGGAATGCGACCCGGCACGCCGCGTCAGATGAATTCCTGCTCGTGCAAGAAACATGCAAGCCGACAGGAGCCAAAAATGGCTCTTGCTGACATCAAGTCGGTAATGCTGTTTTAAACGCGCGCCGACACCGGTCAGGAAGGCTCGCTATTTTCCGATACAGAAACGGCTGAATATTTCCCCCAGCAGGTCATCGGCACTGAATTCGCCGGTGATGGCGGCGAGTGCTTCCTGGCCGAGGCGCAGTTCCTCGGCGAACAGTTCGAGCCGGGTGAACTGCTGGCGGGCACTGGCGAGGTGGCCAGCGGCCCGTTCGAGGGCTTCGAGGTGGCGTGCCCGGGCCATGAAGGTATCTTCACCCAGGGTCTGCCAGCCGGCCAGTTGCAGGAGGCGGTCGTGCAACAGGTCCATGCCGGTGCCATATCGGGCCGACAGCCAGATCTCCTGGCCATCTTCGGACAGGCGCGCGGTTTCGCCGGTCTCGTCGATCTTGTTGTGCAGGGTCAGGCGTGGAATCGCCGGCAGGCGGGCGAGGATTGCGGCCTCCTCCGGGCCGATGCCGTGCCGGGCATCAACCAGCAACAGGGCGACGTCGGCGTTTTCCACCGCCTTCCAGGTGCGCTCGATGCCGAGCCGTTCGACCGGATCGGTGGTATCGCGCAGGCCGGCGGTGTCGATCACATGCAGCGGAATGCCTTCCAACAGGATGGATTCGCGCACGGTGTCGCGGGTGGTGCCGGCGATGTCGGTGACGATGGCGGCCTCGAATCCGGCCAGTCGGTTGAGCAGGCTGGATTTGCCAACATTGGGCTGCCCAATCAGCACCACGCTGAGCCCCTCGCGCAGCAGAGCGCCCTGACGGGCCTGGCGGCGCACCGCATCGACCTTTTCGATCAGGCGGGCGAGCTGGCCCCGGGCATCGGCGGCCTCGATGAAATCGATGTCCTCGTCCGGAAAATCGAGGCTGGCCTCGACCAGGGTTCGCAACTGGATGAGCGCGTCCACCATGGTCCGCACCCGGCGCGAGAATTCGCCCGCCAGCGAGCGCATCGCCGAACGGGCCGCTTCCTGGCTCTGGGCGTCGATCAGGTCGGCAATGGCCTCGGCCTGGACGAGGTCGATCTTGCCATTGAGATAGGCACGCCGGCTGAATTCGCCCGGTTCCGCCAGGCGGGCGCCGAGTTCCTGGCAGCGACCAAGCAGGCGACGCAATACCTGAGGGCCGCCGTGGCCTTGCAGTTCCAGAACGTCCTCGCCAGTGAACGAGGCCGGGGCGGGAAAATGGAGTGCGATGCCGGCATCGATGGCCTCGCCTCCGGCATCGAGGAAGCTTGCGTAGGTGGCGTGGCGGGGGCGTGGCCTGCGCCCGAGAATGCCTTCGATCAGGTTAGCGATGTCCGCGCCGGACACTCGCACCACGCCGATGCCACCGCGCCCGGACGCGGTGGCGATGGCGGTGATGATGTCATTTTGCCTTGGACTTGCTGCCATGGCCGGCGCGTTCGATCACCACGTTGATGCGCCATTGCTGCAGGATGGACAGCACGTTGTTGACCAGCCAATACAGCACCAAGCCCGCCGGGAAGAAGAAGAAGAATACCGAGAACACGATCGGCATGAACATCAGGATCTTGGCCTGGATCGGGTCCGGCGGCATGGGCGACAGCTTCTGCTGGATGTACATGGTCACCGCCATGATCACCGGCAGGACGTAATACGGGTCCGGCTCGGACAGGTCGGTGATCCACAGTGCCCAGGGCGCCTCGCGCAGTTCCACTGCCGACAGCAGCACCCAGTACAGGGCGATGAAGACCGGAATCTGCACCAGGATGGGCAGACAACCGCCGAGCGGATTGATCTTTTCTTCCTTGTAGATCTTCATCATCTGCTCGTGCAACTTCTGGCGGTCGTCGCCGTAGCGTTCCTTCAGATGTTGCAAGCGGGGCGCCATCTTGCGCATCTGCGCCATGGACTTGTAGCTGGCGGCGGAAAGCGGATAGAAGGCGAGTTTGATCAGCACGGTGAGCAGGACGATGGACCAGCCCCAGTTGCCGACCAGGTTTTCCAGCCAGTTGAGGAGCACGAACAACGGATAGGCCAGGATGGTGAATATGCCGTAATCGACCACATGCTCCAGGCCGGGGGCAAGCGCCTTTAGCTTTTCCTGTTCCTGCGGACCGGCGTACAGGCGCATGGAAAGGTCCTGGCTGGCGCCGGGTGCCAGCCGGATCGCCGGCAGGATGAGACCGGCGCTGTATTCACCATTGCCCAAGGCGCGGGTATAGAACTCGCGCGGCGCGGTACTGGCCGGGTCACGTGTCATCCAGGCGGAAACGAAGTGATGCTGGACCACGCCGATCCAGCCATCGCTGGCAGCACGCACATGGTCCTGCTTGCCCTTGGCGATCTCGTCGAAGGTCACCTTCTGGAACTTGCCCGCCTCGGTGTACTGCGCCGGGCCGGTGAAGGTGTACATGAAGGCCGACTCGCCTTCCGGCGCCAGGCCGTGGCGCAACAACTGGTAATAGGGGAATGATTCGACCTCGGATTGACCGCGATTTTCGAGACGGTAATCGACATCGACCACATAACTGCCACGCTGGAAGGTATAGGTCTTGCTCACCTCGACATCGCCGGCGCTGGCGGTGAGGGCCAGGCTGAGTCGGTCCTGGCCGGGTTGCAGCACATATTCACCCGGTTCGAGGCGATACAGGGTCTTGTGGCTGGGCAGACCGCCGCCGATGAAGCCGGACTGGGCGAAATAGTTGCGCCCGGCACGTTCCTCGAACAGCTTGAACGGCTTTGTCTTGTCGTCATTCTGGCGATAGCCGGGCAGGATCAGTTCACGCAGGTCCCCGCCATTGGCGTCGATCACCACCTCCATGACGTCGGTCCTGACCACGGCCCGGGCGCCCTGCACGGCCTCGCCACCGCTGGGCGCCTCGTCGGCCTTGAGGGTGCGGCCCGGCGTGGGCAGGCCCGCATCTGCACCGCTCGCGGCCGCTGCGGACGGCTGGGCCGCCTGGGTGGCTTCGGCCTGCACGGTGGCCGGATTGGCCGGCCGGTTGTGTACCTGCCAGGCATCCCATAACAACAGGATCGACAGGGAAAATACGATAAAGGCGATTACGCGCTGGAAATCCATGGTTCAGGGTGATTTCTCGGTTGATTCGATCTCGGCCAGGGCCGGCTTGTGCCTCGCCCGCCACAAGGCAATGGCCTTCAGGTGTGCTTCGCACTCGGCACGATACGCCGCCGCCTCCCCCGCCTTCTTCACCCGCAGGATCAGATCGAGGCCGGCCAGTCCGGCGCCGTCGAGACGAAAGCACTCGCGCAGTATACGCTTGACCCGGTTACGGTCGACTGCACGCGGCAGGGCCTTCTTGCCGACGATCAGTCCAAGGCGTGATATGGCAAGGCGATTGAAGGCGTAATGGGCATCCACCCACTCGCCACGGCGAACCCGTTTGAAACGAAAAACGGATGAAAATTCATCCGTTTTTCGCAGTTTTCGATCCCGACCGAATGCATGCGCCACGATGTGACGGTGATCCGGCGGGCCAGGCCGATCGGATACTCAGACGGCCAGACGCTTGCGACCCTTGGCGCGGCGGGCATTGATGACGGCACGGCCGCCCTTGGTCTTCATGCGGGCGCGAAAGCCATGGGTGCGCTTGCGGCGGACCACGGAGGGTTGATAGGTACGTTTCATGACAGATCCCAGCTTGAAAAAAGCGCGCTATTAGACCGTCACAAAGCCTGATTTGTCAAATATTTGCCTTCTCATTGCCGGACCCGCGCAATGCTACAATGGCAAATTCGTTTATCGTCCCGCGCCCGACCCTTTCCCTGCATGCATCCGTTCTGGACCCACTGCCTCGAACACTTCGAGGCCACGCTCAATCCACAGCAGGTCAACACCTGGATCCGACCACTGCGGGTCGATGTGGAGGATGACGGCATCCGGGTCGCCGCGCCCAACCGGTTCGTAGCGCAATGGATCAAGGACAAGTTTCTCGATGAACTTTCCCGCCTGGCCCTGGATTTCTTCACCGCCGAGCGCCGCATCGAGATCGTCATCGAAGGCGGCAAGACCCGTGAACGGACCGCCACCCGTCCCGCACCGGCCGGCGAAGTTCCGCACCGCACCGATACACCCGCTGTCACCAGCCCCAGCCCGGTCATTTCCGAGGACACCCGCCTCAACCCCAGCTTCACCTTCGACAGCTTCGTGCGCGGCAAGGCCAACGACCTTGCCCGCGCCGCCGCCCTGCAAGTGGCCGACAATCCCGGCAGTGGTTACAACCCCTTGTTCGTATACGGCGGCGTGGGTCTTGGCAAGACCCACCTCATCCAGGCCATCGGCAACAAGG
>CAZOZD010000092.1:0-8142 GCA_964584195.1 uncultured Burkholderiales bacterium | reverse complement strand
CCAGCACACTGCCCGGCGCCAGGCCGGCGCCGATCTTGGCGCGGATGATGTGACGGCCGCGCGGGGTCCGGTAACTGCCTGCCTCCTCGCCGGCCCCCGCCGCCGCGCTCGATACCGGCCAGACCGCGGCGAGCCGGCCGTCCTCGTCGAGCAGATCCAGTCGCTGGCTGGGCAGATGGATCACGATCCGCATTCGCCCTCCTCACCCGCTGAGGAGCGTCCATTGCGGCGCGCGGCCCGGCGTGCCGCAAAAAAATCCGAAACCCGTTGCGCGCATGCATCGGCCAGCACCCCGCCAGTGATTTCAGCGTGATGATTCAGGCGCGCCTCGGCGAACAGGTCGAGCACACTGCCTGCCGCGCCCGTCTTCGGCTCGCGCGCGCCATAGACCACCCGCGCCACTCGGGCATGGAAGATCGCCCCTGCACACATGCAGCAGGGTTCGAGGGTGACATACAGGGTGCAGCCCGGCAGGCGATAGTTGCCCAGCGCCCGGGCGGCGTCGCGCAAGGCCATGACCTCGGCGTGGGCGGAAGGATCGTGGGCGGCGATAGGATGGTTGTAGCCGCGCCCGACGACGCGGCCCTCGCACACCACCACCGCGCCCACCGGCACCTCGCCCTCGCGCGCGGCCAGGTCGGCCAACGCCAGGGCCTCACGCATGAAGCGAATGTCCTCGTCCGGCTCGGTCATCACGGCTCATCGGCTGTAATCGGGCCGCCACTATAGCGCGTACCCGCCCGCCTTGCCCGGGCGGTGGATTGATCGGGGCATCGGCACATGCGGTTATAATCCGCGGTCATCCGAACCATACAGCGCGAAGGGAAATCAACGTGGGCTTTCTCGCAGGCAAGAAGATCCTGATTACCGGACTGATCAGCAACCGCTCGATCGCCTACGGCGTCGCCCGCGCATGCCGGCGCGAGGGCGCCGAGCTGGCATTCAGCTACCAGGGCGAACGGGCGCGCGACCGAGTGGTCGAATTTGCGCGCGAGTTCGACTCCGGGCTGGCCTTCGACTGTGACGTCGCCTACGACGAGCAGATCGAACGCATGTTCAGCGAACTCGGCCAGCACTGGGACGGACTCGATGGCATCGTCCACTCCATCGCCTTCGTGCCCAAGCAGGCACTGGCGGGAGACTACGTCGAAAACACCACGCGCGAGAACTTCCGTATCGCCCACGACATCTCCAGCTACTCGTTCACCGCCCTGGCCAAGGCCGGTCTGCCGATGATGCAAGGCCGCAACGCCGCCATACTCGCCATGACCTATCTCGGCGCGGTACGTTCGGTGCCGCACTACAACGTCATGGGCCTGGCCAAGGCCAGCCTCGAATCGAGCGTGAATTACCTCGCCGCCAGCCTCGGCCCGCGCGGCATCCGCGCCAACGCTATCTCCGCCGGCCCCATCAAGACCCTGGCCGCATCCGGCATCGCCGATTTCAACAAGCTCCTGGCCTGGGGTGAAAAGCACTCGCCGCTGCGCCGCAACGTCACCGTCGACGAGGTCGGCAACACCGCCGCCTTCCTGCTCTCCGACCTCGCCTCCGGCATCACCGGCGAGATCACCTATGTCGACGCCGGCTTCAACAGCACCGCCGGCCTGGCGGTGGAGCCGGACTGAGTCCGGTCCAGCACGGTCATCCCGCCAAGGCGAGAATCAACGCGGGCAAGGTCTCGGCGGCGCCCAGATGCGGGGTGACGCGCACAGTCACTCCGGGATGCTCGCCCTGAAATGTGGTGATGGCCTGCGGCAAGTCGTCCACAACATGGGTGCCGGCCGCAAGAAAGTACGGCACCACGACAATCTCCCGCGCACCACGCGCGACACAGTCGGCCAGTGCCTCGGGTATTGCGGGCCGGGCCAGTTCGAGGAAGCCCACGGAAACCGCGACGAAATCCGGACCGCCCAGCACAGTCACGCGGTCGGCGAGGCGCCGGACCTCATCGTTCGAAGCCTCCCGACGGCTGCCGTGGGCGATGATCAGCAGGTGGCGCTGGAACATGATCCGCTTCCCAGGGTCGAAAAATGCATTATGCGCAAAATTGCACAACACGGGCTGCTCATTCTCACCCTGGGCGGCCTTCTCTGGCCAGGGCTGGCGCGCATCGCATACGCCGACGGCGACACCGCTCTCGCCATCTATGCCGGTCGCATGACGGACGAGGACTGGCGCAAATCACTGTCCGGCCGCGCCAGGCTGGTCGATGCAAATCTCATCGCCGCGGCATTGAGCCGCACCGTATGGCGCAGCGGCGAGCGGAACTGGTCATTCGAGCTCGAAGGCAATGCAGGCAAGCACTGGGGCGACCAGGAGCACTGGGAGGCAAACGCACTGGGCAGCATCCGGTTTCATGCCCTGCCCTGGCGTGACTCGGTGGCCACCAGTCTTGCATTCGGTGCCGGCTTGTCCCAAGCCAGCCGGGTGCCGGTGGTGGAGGTGCGCCAGGACGGGCAGAGCCAGAAACTGATGTTGTACTGGCAATTGGAACTGACCCTCGGCCCACCCCGGGGCGACTGGGAGACCCTGTTCCGCCTGCACCACCGCTCCACGGCCTATGGCGTGTTCGGCAAAGCCGGCGGTGGCAATGTTCTGACCGCCGGCGTTCGTCATTTTTTATGAAATTTCAATTTATTGAAAAACAGTCCTGACAAACAGGATCATGTTTTTCAGGCCCTATCCGATGCAATGGTTCCGGCCTGGACCAGCATTTCGCGGGCGTGCTGGCGAGTGGTTTCGGTGAGTTCGACGCCGCCCAGCATGCGCGCAACCTCCTCCACCCGTTGCAGGTCATTGAGCCGTTCGACCCGGGTCGCGGCGCGCCCGGATTCGCTCTCCTTGAGGATTCGCCAGTGCCGGCCGGCATGGGCGGCGACCTGGGGCAGATGGGTGACGCACAGGACCTGCCGGGTCTGACCCAGCTCGGCCAGCATGCGGCCGACGATCTCGGCGACCCCGCCGCCAATCCCGGCGTCCACCTCGTCGAAGATGAGTGTGGCGGCTCCCGACACCCGCGACAGGATGGTCTGCAATGCGAGCCCGATGCGCGACAGCTCGCCGCCGGAGGCGGTACGGGCCAGCGAGCGCAATGTCTGGCCGGCATGCGGCGCCACCTGGAAATCGACGTTTTCCAGGCCACCGGCTTCTGCGGCGCAGGCTTCCAGGTGCGCGGCGAAGCGGCCGCCCTTCATCGACAGGCGCTGCATCGCCTCGCTTACCGCCGCGCCGAGCCGGGTCGCGGCATCCTCGCGCTGGCGGCTCAGGGCCTGGGCGAGCCGGCGGTATTCGGCCTCGGTCCGCTCGGCCTCCATGCGCAAGGATTCGGGGTCAGCCAGCCGGGCGAGCGCGGCCAGCCCGGCCTCGGCCTCGGCCAGCCGGGCCGGCAGAGCATCGGCCGGCACCCGGTATTTGCGCGCGGCGGCATTGATCTCGGCGATGCGCGCCTCGGCCAGCGCCAGGGCCTCCGGGTCGAGTTCGAGGTGATCCGCGTAACGCGCCAGCTCGCGCGCCGCCTCGCGGGCCTGTAACAAGCTCGCATCGAGCAGTCCGGCCGGCTCGGTGAGGCGGGCATCCAGCCCGGCCAGATCGATGAGGCGGCCATGGAGCTCGGACAGGCGCCGCAGCACCGCCTGTTCGTCGCCATCCAGGGCCGCCACCACAGCCTGCGCCCCCTGGATCAGCTCGGCGGCATGCGCCAGCCGCCGATGCTCTTCCTGCAAGCGCAGCCAGTCATCGGGGTCGAATGCCAGGCGCGCAAGTTCATCGACCTGCCATTGCAGGCGCTCGCGCTCGGCGCCCGATTCGGCATCGGCGCGCAATGCCTCCTCCAGCGTCTTGCGCGCCGCCTGCCAGCGCTGCCAGGCCTGCGCCACCTCCCGGGCCAGCTCGGTGCAGCCGGCGTAGGCATCGAGCCACTGGCGCTGCACGCCGGGCCGCAACAGGGCGTAATGGGCATGCTGGCCGTGGATGTCGATGAGGCGTTCGCCCAGTTCGCGCAACTGGCCGAGCGTGGCGGGCCGGCCGTTGATGAATGCGCGCGAACGGCCGCCAGCATCGATCAGCCGCCGCAGCAGGCATGGACCGCCCTCCTCGTCCAGTCCGTTATCGCGCAACCAGGCTGCGGCCTCGGCGACGTCATCGAGTGCGAAAGCGGCGGCGATCTCGGCGCGCTCCGCGCCCTCCCGCACCACCCCGTTCTCGGCGCGTTCGCCCAGCGCCAGGCCCAGCGCGTCGAGCAGGATCGACTTGCCGGCCCCGGTCTCGCCGGTGAGCACAGCAAATCCGGGGCCGAATTCGAGCTCGACCCGGTCGACCAGGACGAAATCACGGATGGAAAGGGAGAGCAGCATGTATGGCGGATGGAATTTATAGTTTGGCGCCCCAGTGCAGCTTCTGGCGCAGGGTGTCGTAATAATTGTGGCCGATCGGCTGCAACAGGCGGACGGTGTTCTTGGCGCGCTGTACGATCACACGGTCGCCGATGTGCAGGTCCTGATGGCGCTGGCCGTCGAAATGGGCACGCGCATCGTCGGCATGGATGACGTTGATCTCGATCTCGGAACGGCTGTTGACCGCGATCGGCCGCGCCGACAGGGTGTGCGGGCAGATCGGCGCCAGCACGAAGGCTTCCAGGGTGGGATGCAGGATGGGGCCGCCCGTGGACAGCGCGTAGGCGGTGGAACCGGTGGGCGAGGCCACCACCAGACCATCGGCACGCTGGCTGTATACGAACTGGTTGTCGATATACACCTCGAACTCCATCAGGCGACCGGTACTGCCCTTGCTCACCACCACGTCGTTGAACGCATAGGCGTGGAACTGCAGGTCGCCGCGCCGCTCCAGGGCACTATCCAGCATCACCCGTTCCTCAGCCACGTATTCGCCGGACAGCATCGCCTCCAGCATCGGCAGCATGGCGTTCACCGGCACGTCGGCGAGGAAGCCGACCCGGCCCTGATTGACTCCGATCAGCGGTACACGATGATCGACCAGGGTACGGGCAATGTTGAGCATGGTGCCGTCGCCCCCCATGACGATGGCCAGATCGATCTCGGCGGCAATCTCGCCAAGCGGCGCACAGGGCAGTTCGGTCAGATGGCAGAACTCCGCGGCATGGGTGGTGACCACCACGTCATGGCCGCGCCGGAGCAGGAACTCGGCCAGCTTCAGCATGGGTTTGCTGAGACTGGTGATGTTATGTTTGCCGACCAGGGCAATCTTGTTGAAAATTTGCGACATGCGCGGAATTATACGATGACCTACCCTCTCCCAATGGCCCGTCGACCTTGCACTCCATGTTGAACGATCGCGCCCGCATCCTGCTCAAGACCCTCGTCGAACGCTACATCGAGGATGGCCAGCCGGTGGGCTCGCGCACCCTGTCCAAACAGGCAGCACTGAACCTGTCGCCGGCCAGCATCCGCAACGTCATGGCCGACCTCGAGGAACACGGCCTCATCATCAGCCCGCACACCTCGGCCGGCCGCGTGCCCACGCCGCGCGGCTACCGGGTTTTCGTCGACAGCCTGCTCACGGTCAAGCCCCTGAACGCCGCCGAACTGAACCAGATCGAGACCGCCCTGGTACCCGACGATCCGCAACGCCTGCTCAACATCGCATCCCACCTGCTTTCCGAACTCACCCACTTCGCCGGCGTGGTGGCCGTGCCGCGCCGGCGCAACCACACCTTCCGCCAGATCGAATTCCTCCGCCTGGCGGACAAACGCCTGCTTCTGATCGTCGTCACCGCCGATGGCGAGGTGCAGAACCGCATCCTGCTCACCGAGCGCGCCTACAGCCAGAGCCAGCTCACCGAGGCGGCCAACTTCTTCAACCATCACTACAGCGGTCTGTCGTTCGAGGACGTGCGCCCGCGCCTGCTCTCGGAACTGCGCGAACTGCAAGGCGACATCAGCCAGCTCATGGAAGCGGCCGTGGAGGCCGGCAGCGAAGCCTTCGAGCACCCCGGCCAGGAATACATCCTGTCCGGCGAGGCCAACCTGCTGCGCACCCCGGATCTCGCCACCAACATGGACCGCCTGCGCGAGCTCTTTACCCTGTTCGAACGCAAGACCGACCTCGTCCAGCTGCTCGACATGGGCCAGCAGGCCAGCGGTGTGCAGCTCTACATCGGCGCCGAATCCGGGGTCAGCCCGCTCGATGAATGCAGCGTCATCACCGCCCCCTACGAAGCCAACGGCGAGGTGGTCGGCACCCTGGCCGTGATCGGTCCCACCCGCATGGCCTATGAACGGGTGATTCCCATCGTCGATATCACCGCCCGGCTGCTCTCCAACGCAATCTCGCACCATTGAGCCCCACCCCAGCCAGCGGGTGACAAGCCGGCACGCCGGCGTGTAGGCTGTCGGGGTCTATCCCAGCGCCCGTCCGCCCATGTCCGCCTTCCAGCCCGAACCGCCCTACCGTCACGACCGCCCCGCCCGCACCGGCATCCTGCTCATCAACCTGGGCACCCCGCAGGCCCCCACCGCCGCAGCCTTGCGCCCCTATTTGCGTGAATTCCTCTCCGACCGGCGGGTGGTCGAAATCCCGCCCATGCTCTGGTGGCCCATCCTCAACGGCATCATCCTCAACACCCGGCCCCGCAAGTCGGCGGAAAAATACGCCAGCATCTGGCTGCCTGCCGGTTCGCCCCTCAAGGTGCACACCGAAAACCTCACCGCGCGGCTGCGCGAGGAACTCTCCGCCCGCATCGCCGAACCGGTACTGATCGAATACGCCATGCGCTATGGCCAGCCCGCCGTGGCCGACGTGATCGGCCGGATGCGCGCGCAAGGCTGCGACCGGCTGCTGGTCGTACCGCTTTACCCGCAATACGCGGGCAGCAGCTCCGGCACCGCCCTGGACGCGGTCTACCGCAGCCTGCTCGTCACCCGCAACCCGCCCGAACTGCGCACCGTGCGCCACTTCCACGACGATCCCGGCTACATCGCCGCATTGAAACAAAGCGTGGAGCGCCACTGGGCCGAACACGGCCGCGGCGACCTGCTGCTGATGAGCTTCCACGGCGTGCCCCGCGCCACCCTGGACCAGGGCGACCCCTACCACTGTGAATGCCACAAGACCGGCCGCCTGCTCGCCGAAGCCCTGTCGCTCGCCCCCGGCGAATACCGCATCACATTCCAGTCCCGCTTCGGTCGCGCCGAATGGCTCAAACCCTACACCGCTGCGACGCTCGAAGAACTGGGGCAGAAAAAACTGCGCCGGCTGGACGTGATCTGCCCCGGGTTCGTTGCAGACTGCCTGGAAACCCTGGAAGAAATCGCCATGGAAGGCAAAACCACCTTCCTCAACGCCGGCGGTGGCGAATACCGCTACATCCCCGCACTCAACAGCCACCCCGCCTGGGTTGCCGCCCTCGCCGACCTCTGCCAGCGCCAACTGCAAGGCTGGTTGATCCCGGACTGGAACGCCGAAGCCGAAGCCATGCAAGTGGCCGAACGGCGCCGAAGAGCAGAGGTGATGCAGGCGGCAAAGCCATGAGCGTTCGCAAACAGGTAAGTCTTCATGGCGCTTCGCTTCTTCATTGCAGTCAGGATCGATGAGGCTAAGATGAAGCCAATCTAACCGGCTATCCGGGGGCGATGTGCCCTCATGTCATCCATATCGGTTAACACTACACCAGTGGGGGCGAGCCGCAAGCCATTCACCCCTGAGCTTGGACGTGTAGCAAGGACCACCTGACTGTCTACGTTAGCGAGCAGGAGATCACGCAATGCCGAAGCAAGTTCATTTCTTCGCCCTGCCCCGAGGGCAGCCCGGATGCAGGCGGAAGGCCGGAATCCGGGATGAAGATACTCTTCGGCCCCGGATTCCATTGCAATCCATCCGGGCTACCGGCCCGATCGGTTCGGCTGAAAACCGTAAAAAATCGGCTACGCCGCACCCCATCCCAGCTTTACCCGGCTGGGGGAAGTGGTGTGGTGTGGCGTGCATGCGCCCCGGAGTGTTTCATGCTACTGAGTGGCGCAAATCGTCATCATCGTGCGTTAGGATGACGAACAAGCCGTTTGCCGGCTCTATATGAAATCGAGTGGGTCACTGGCAGCAGTGGCTGATGTCCACATGGCCAGTCCGGCCATAGCCGTCGCCCGTAATGAAATTCCCGTCCCCCACTGG
>CAZOZD010000091.1:0-8215 GCA_964584195.1 uncultured Burkholderiales bacterium | reverse complement strand
GGACCTGACGGACGGGCGCGACGTGGAGCGCATGCCGGAGATCGGCGACGCGCCCCTGCTGGACGCGCGCCCCCGGCGTCTGGCGCTGGCGCCGTTCGAGTCGTCCGCCGCCGCCAAGATCCGGCTGGCCGCGGCGCTGGCGCGGGACGGGCTGCTTGGGGCCGCGCCCGAATGCGGAGCGCCGGAACCGCCATGACCACCGCCATGACCGAAGGCGCCGCCGCAACCGATCAGGGGCCGAGCCGGGTGGTGCTCATCACCGGCATGTCGGGGGCCGGGTTGTCCGTGGCGCTGAAGGCGCTGGAGGACCAGGGCTATGAGGCGATCGACAACCTGCGTCTTATGCTGGTCCCGGCCCTGCTCCAGGTGAGCGGCCCACCGCCGCGCCCGCTGGCGCTCGTCATCGACAGCCGCACGCGCGACTTCTCCGGCGAGGCGCTGATCGCCCATGTGGAGGCGTTGCGCGCCCGGCCGGATCTCGATGTGCGGCTGGTCTTCCTGGAGTGCGCGGACGAGGCGCTGCAACGCCGGTTCACCGAAACCCGGCGGCGCCATCCGCTCGCCGCCGACCGGCCGGTGTCCGATGGAATCCAGCGCGAACGCGGGCTCCTGTCGCCGCTGAAGGCCGCCGCCGACCTGACCATCGACACCACCCAGCTCTCCATCCACGACCTGCGCCGCCTGATATCCGGGCATTTCCAGTTGGAGGCGCGGCCGGCGCTGAGCGTCTTCATCACCTCCTTCTCCTTCCGCCAGGGCGTGCCGCGCGAAGCCGACCTGCTGTTCGACGTGCGCTTCCTGGTCAACCCGCACTGGGACCCGGACCTGCGCCCGCTGTCGGGCCTCGACCCGGCCGTCGCCCGGCGGATTGAGGGCGACCCCGACTTTCCCGAGTTCTTCCGCCGCTTGACAGACTTGTTGCAACCTCTGTTGCCGCGCTACAAGCAGGAAGGAAAAAGCTATCTGACGATCGCGATCGGCTGCACCGGCGGACGGCATCGGTCGGTCTTCGTCGTCGAACGCTTGGCCGAATGGCTGCGCGGCCAGGGCGTGAACGTGAGCCACGGCCACAGGGACCTGGGGCCGAGGGAGCCCGATCCCCGGGATCCCGCCCCGGCGGCGGCGCCCAAACCGGCCGCAAACACCCAATCCGGTCCGTTCGGGGCCGGGATGGGCAGCATGAAGGAAGAAGGACCGATGCGATGATCGGCATGGTTCTGGTGACCCACGGGCATCTCGCGGAAGAGTTCATCGCCGCGCTGGAGCATGTGGTCGGCGAGCAGAAGCAGGTGCGCGCCGTGTGCATCGGCCCCGACGACGACATGGAGCAGCGGCGTCAGGACATCCTGAATTCGGTCGGCGACGTGGACACGGGCGGCGGGGTGGTGGTTCTGACCGACATGTTCGGCGGCACTCCGTCCAACCTCGCCATTTCGATCATGGACAAGGCGAACGTGGAGGTGATCGCGGGCATGAACCTGCCGATGCTGATCAAGCTGGCCAGCGTGCGCGACCACGAAGAGCTGGGCCACGCGGTCGCCGCGGCGCGCGACGCCGGACAGAAGTACATCATCATCGCGTCCTCGCTCCTGTCGGACGGGTGAGCCATGTCGGACCGCGCCGAGGGCCTTCCGGAAACCGGCACGGAACGCGACGGGGCGGCGGGAATCCGCCAGACCGTCGTGATCCGCAACCAACGCGGCCTGCACGCCCGCGCCGCGGCCAAATTCGTCAAACTGGCCGCCAAGTTCGACTGCGCGGTCGAGGTGCGCCGCGGCGACACGGTGGTGTCGGGCGAATCGATCATGGGGCTCATGATGCTGGCCGCCGGAATCGGCACGCAGGTGGAGTTGTGCGCCCACGGCGCCGAGGCGGAGGCCGCGGTGGCCGCGCTGGCCGATCTGATCGGGCGGAAGTTCGATGAGGACTGACGCCACCACCGGCCAGCGCCGCCTGATGCGCGGGCTGGGGGTGTCGCCGGGGATCGCCATCGGCCCCGCGCACATCGTCGAGTCGGGCGCGGTGCGCGTCCCGGAGCACCGGTTGGAGGAGGGGGCGGTCGCCGACGAGGTCATTCGGCTCGCCGACGCCATCAACAAGGCCCGCCGCCAGATCCGCAAGCTCAAGACCAAGGCGCTGGTGCTGCCGGGATCGGCGTCGGAAGAGGTCGGCTTCCTCCTGGACGCGCATCTGTCCATGCTCACCAACTCGCGGCTGACTCGCGGGGTGGAGCGCCGAATCCGCGAGGAGCGCGTCAACGCCGAGGCCGCCGTCCAAGCCGAGATCGCCGCCATCGCCGCCACCTTCGCCGAGATGGACGACGCCTATCTCGCCGCGCGCATCGGCGATGTGCGCGAGGTGGGACGCCGGCTGATCCGCAACCTGATGCGGCACGAGTACAAGGCCTTCTCCACACTCGATCCCGGCGCGATCATTCTCGCCGAGGAGTTGACACCGGCCGACACGGCGCTGCTGGACCCCCGCCGGGTGGCCGGTTTCGCCACCGTTCTGGGCGGGGCGGAGGGGCACACCGCCATCATGGCGCGCTCGCTGGGTCTTCCGGCCGTGCTGGGCGTGGCGGGGCTGCTTTCGGGCCTGCGCAACGGGGTGACGGTGGTGGTGGACGGCGTGCTGGGCCGCGTCCACATCGACCCCGAACCGGACGTGCTGGAGGAATACCAGCGCCGCCGGGCCGAACGGGAGGAGGAGCGGCTGCGCCTGCGCAGCCTGCGCTCCCTGCCCTCCATCACGCGCGATGGCGTGACGGTGCGGCTGATGGCGAACCTGGAGCTGCCGCGCGATCTGGAGCAGGCGATCGATCAGGGGGCGGAGGGAATCGGCCTCCTGCGCACCGAGTTCCTCTACATGAATCGCGAGGACCTGCCGGACGAGGACGAGCAGTACCAGATCCTGCGCTCCATCCTGGTGGGCATGAACGGACGGCCGGTCACCGCGCGCACCATGGATTTGGGCGGCGAAAAGCTCGCCGGGTGGATGGCCGGACGCTACGGCGAGCCGGCGAACCCGGCCCTTGGGCTGCGCGCGGTGCGACTCGGCCTGCGGGAGCCCAAGCTGCTGGAGACCCAACTCGCCGCCATGCTGCGCGCGGGCGCGCACGGACCGCTGCGCATCCTGTTGCCCATGATCGTCACCGTGGAGGAGGTGCAGCGGGTCCGCCACATGGTGACCCACGTCGCCAAGCGGCTGCGGCGGCGCGGGACCGAGATCGCCGATCCTCTCCCGCCGGTGGGCATCATGATCGAGGTGCCGGGAGCGGCGCTCGCCGCAGACGCGCTGGCCTACGCGGCCGACTTCTTCGCCATCGGCACCAACGACCTGACCCAGTACACCCTGGCCATCGACCGCGCCGACGAACAGGTGGCGGCGCTCTACGACCCGCTGCATCCGGCCGTGCTGCGGCTGATCCAGTTCGCGGCCGAGGCCGGGCTGCGGGCGCGGATCCCCGTGTCCGTCTGCGGCGAGGTCGCGGGCGACGCGCGCTACACGGCGCTTCTCATGGGGTTGGGCGTGCGGGAGCTGTCCATGTCGCCCGGCAACATACCATTGGTGAAACGCCGCATACGGGCGATGAAGCTTTCGGAAGCCGAACAGCGCGCACGGATTGTCATGGAGCAGTCGGACAGCGTGCGCATCGGCGCCATGCTCGACGCCTTCAACGAATCGGCGTGAACGCCTTCATCGTTTATTGTATTCTTTTCGAGTTCTCGACGACGCGCGTCTCCACCGGCCCCGGCGAGGCGACTTGGGTCATGTGCGCAGGGTGTGCCAGGGCCGTCCCCCAGCCAGCGGCGGGCGGGCGTCATGGAGCTGCTCGGACTCGGCCGCGGCGCTGGGAAGCGGCAACCGAATCACAGCGGCAACCGGGCGGTTCTCGTTCAGGGCGCCCTGCCGGAGACGACGGATCTCAGCGAGATCCAGGGTGTTGACCATCCATCCGCGAACCGCTGGCATCGTTCGCCTCCACCCCTTTTCCACTCCAGCCACCATAACACCTCCACCCCGCCGTTTCGAGCCGAAACCACATGCATCGGCGTTTTTGCGCCAAACCCCAAGGCAGGGCGGCCACGTCCTGGACAAAACATAAAGATATCTTTATGCTTGCATGAGGTTGACGGCGCTGCTACACGGGGTGCGGGCCGCGGGCGGAACGCTCCCGCACCGTCGGCGGCCGTCCGTTCAACCGCATGCCGCACCCCGCGCATGCCCGTTCACCGTCTGACAGGAGATCGCTCCATGCCCGCAGCCGCGTTCACCGACTATAAGGTGAAGGACATCAGCCTCGCCGAATGGGGCCGCAAGGAAATCGCCATCGCCGAGACGGAGATGCCCGGCCTGATGGCGCTGCGGGAGGAGTACGGCGACGCCAAGCCGCTGGCCGGCGCCCGGATCGTGGGCTGCCTGCACATGACCATCCAGACCGCGGTGCTGATCGAGACGCTGGTCCACCTGGGCGCCACCGTGCGCTGGTCGTCCTGCAACATCTTCTCCACCCAGGACCACGCCGCGTCCGCCATCGCGGCCGCCGGCATCCCGGTCTTCGCCTGGAAGGGCGAGACGGAGGAGGAGTTCTGGTGGTGCATCGAGCAGACCCTGAAGGGTCCGGACGGCTGGACGCCCAACATGATCCTGGACGACGGCGGCGACGTCACGCAGATCATGCACGACAAGTATCCGGAGATGCTGGCCGACGTCCGCGGCCTGTCGGAGGAGACCACCACCGGCGTGCATCGTCTCTATGAGATGATGAAGGCCGGCGCGCTGAAGGTCCCCGCCATCAACGTGAACGACAGCGTCACCAAGTCCAAGTTCGACAACCTGTACGGCTGCCGCGAGTCGCTGGTGGACGGCATCAAGCGCGCCACCGACGTGATGATGGCCGGCAAGGTGGCCGTGGTGTGCGGCTATGGCGACGTGGGCAAGGGCTCGGCCGCCAGCCTGCGCAGCCAGGGCGCCCGCGTCATGGTGACCGAGATCGACCCGATCACCGCGCTCCAGGCCGCCATGGAAGGCTACGAGGTCGTCACCATGGACGACGCCGCCCCGAAGGGCGACATCTTCGTGACCGCGACCGGCAATGTGGACGTGATCACGCTCGACCACATGCGCGCCATGAAGGATCGGGCGATCGTCTGCAACATCGGCCACTTCGACAGCGAGATCCAGATCGCGGCGCTGAACAACTACAAGTGGGATGAGGTGAAGCCGCAGGTGGACGAGGTGGTGTTCCCCGACGGCAAGCGCCTGATCGTTCTCGCCAAGGGCCGTCTGGTGAACCTGGGCTGCGCCACCGGCCACCCCAGCTTCGTGATGAGCTCTTCGTTCGCCAACCAGACCATCGCCCAGATCGAGCTGTTCTGCCACCCGGACGGCTACGACGCCGGCAAGGTGTATGTGCTGCCCAAGCACCTGGACGAAAAGGTCGCCCGTCTGCACCTGAAGAAAGTCGGCGCCAAGCTGACCGAGCTGAGTGACGAACAGGCGACCTACATCGGTGTGCCGAAGCAAGGTCCGTACAAGCCCGACACCTATCGGTACTGACCCCCCGCGCCGCCTGCGGCGTCACCCCCCAGGGGGCGGCGCTGGCGGCCCGGCCAAGCCGGTTCCGCGCCGCCCTTGATCTTGTCTGTGGCACTCCACCTTGCGTGCTGACCAACTCCTTGTTGACCGCGGCTTGGCCGCGTCGCGTTCGCAGGCCCAGCGGCTGATTGCTGCGGGCGTGCGCTGGCGGCTGCCGGGGGGCGACTGGAAGCTGGTCACCAAGAATGGCGAGGAGCTGCGCGAAACGGTGGAGCTGGCGCTGCAGGACACGGCCGAGACCCGGTTCGTCTCGCGCGGCGGCCTCAAGCTGGATGCCGCGCTCACGCACTGCGGCCTGGACGTGACCGACCTGCGCTGCCTCGACGTGGGGCAGAGCAGTGGCGGTTTCACCGACTGCCTGCTGCAGCGCGGCGCCGCGCAAGTGGTGGGGGTGGACGTGGGTCAGGGCCAGCTGCACCCGCGGCTGCGCAGCGACTCGCGGGTGGTCTGCATCGAGCATCTGAACGCGCGCGAGCTGAAGGCGCAGCGGCTGCTGGACGCCGGTGGCGAGACGGCCGCAGCGCCCTTCGACCTGATCGTCGGCGACCTGTCCTTCATCTCGCAGACCCTGGTCTGGCCGGCCATCGTGCCGCTGCTCAAGGCGCCGAGCAAAGGCTTGCTCATGCTGGTCAAGCCGCAGTTCGAGCTGCAGCCCGAGCACATCGGAAAGGGCGGACTGGTCAAGGACGCGGCGAGCTACCCGCTCGTGCAACAGCGCATTGCGCAGGCCTGCCAGGACAACGGCCTGCGGCTGCGCGACTATTTCGACAGCGCCATCACCGGCGGTGATGGCAACCGGGAGTTTTTCGTATGGGCCTGCCCCTGAGTTTCGAGTTCTTTCCGCCCAAGACGCCCGAGGGCGTCGAGAAGCTGCGCGCCGTGCGCCAGGACCTGTACGCGCTGCGGCCCGACTTCTGTTCGGTGACCTACGGTGCCGGTGGCTCCACGCAGGACGGCACGCTGCAGGCCGTGCAGGCCATCCTGGACGAGGGTCAGCAGGGCGCGTCGCACTTCACCTGTGTCGGTGCCTCGCGCGATTCGGTTCGCGAGAAGCTGGCCATGTTCAAGGCCATGGGCGTGCGCCGTCTGGTGGCCTTGCGCGGTGACCTGCCCAGCGGCTACGGCAGCATGGGCGAGTTCCGTTACGCGGCCGACCTGGTGGCCTTCATCCGTGCCGAGACGGGTGACCATTTCCACCTGGAGGTGGCGGCCTACCCCGAGACGCATCCCCAGGCCAGGTCGCCGGAAGCCGACCTGCAGGCCTTCGCGGCCAAGGTCAAGGCGGGCGCCAACTCGGCCATCACACAGTTCTTCTTCAACACTGACGCCTATTTCCGCTTCGTGGACGAGGCCCATCAGCTGGGCGCCGACGTGCCGGTGGTGCCGGGCATCATGCCGATTACCAACGCCAGCGGCCTGCTGCGCTTTGCCGACAGCTGTGGTGCCGAGGTGCCGCGCTGGATCCGTCTGCGCCTGCAGGCCTTCGGCGATGACACGGCCTCGATCAAGGCTTTCGGCCTCGATGTGGTGACCGACCTGTGCGACCAGCTGCGCCATGCCGGCGTGCCGGGGCTGCACTTCTACACCATGAACCAGAGCGCCACGACGCTGGAGATCGTGCGCCGCCTGCAACTGGCGTGACCTGTGAATCCCCCGCGTGCACCCCGTCCTGAAGTGCAGCGCGTTCTGCACCGATGGCTGGGAATGGCGGTGGTGATGGTGCTGTCGGCCTGTGCCGGTGTGAGCGGGCGCCCGCCTGCGCAAGACGTGACGGCGTCGATGCAGGCCGCACCGCCCGTGGCGCCGAGCGCGGCAACCCCTGCAGCGGCGGCGCCGTCCGTCACACCGGCCGCAACACCCGCCGCTGGCACGCTGCCCGAGGCGGCCAGCAAGCCCGAGCGCTCCACGGCCTTGCTCGGCCAGGGGTTGGCCTCCTGGTACGGCGGCAAATTCCACGGCCGCCGCACCGCCAGCGGCGAGCGCTTCGACCGCCATGCCTTCACCGCCGCCCACCGCACGCTGCCTTTCGGTACCCGTGTGCGGGTGCGCAGCCTGGCCACCGGGCAGGAGGTGGTGGTCCGCATCAACGACCGCGGCCCCCACAAGCCCACCCGCATCATCGACCTGAGCGAGGCCGCCATCACCGCCCTCGGCGTGCGCCACCGTGGCGTGACCGCGGTCGAACTGCTGACAGAATGAGCGGCTGTCGAACCCCAACCACCCCTGGAGACCCTCATGAAGATCGAGACCATCGCCGTCCACGGCGGCTACACCCCCGACCCGACCACCAAGGCGGTGGCCGTGCCCATCTACCAGACGGTGGCCTACGCCTTCGACAACACCCAGCACGGCGCCGACCTGTTCGACCTCAAGGTCGCGGGCAATATCTACAGCCGCATCATGAACCCCACCAACGGGGTGCTCGAAGCCCGCATCGCGGCGCTGGAGGGCGGCATCGGTGCGCTGGCCGTGGCCTCGGGCATGGCGGCCATCACCTACGCCATCCAGACCATTGCCGAAGCAGGTGACAACATCGTCTCGGCCAGCACGCTCTACGGCGGTACCTACAACCTGTTCGCCCACACCTTCCCGCAGCAGGGCATCACCGTGCGCTTTG
>CAZOZD010000090.1:0-8507 GCA_964584195.1 uncultured Burkholderiales bacterium | reverse complement strand
TCGAATGCGAGCGGAACGAAATGCATGCCCGGCGCATTGAGGTTCTCGTCGGCGCTGCGGCCGGTGTGGACGCGGTAGAAGCCGCCGATGACGAAGTGGTCGATCATGTACACCACCGGCTCGGCCACCGCCTCGTTGATGCTCTCGAAGGTGTATACCCCTTCCTGGATCAGCACCTGGTCGAATGCAAGCCCCTCCTTGCCCACCGCCATCTTGTTGCGGGCGCGCCGGGAGAGACCGCGCACCTCGTCGGGGGATTTCACCGTCATGATGCCCATGCCGTAGGTGCCTGCGTCGGCCTTGACGATGACGTAGGGATCCTTCTCGATGCGGTATTCCGCGTACTTGGCACGCACCCGGTCGAGCACCTCGGCGACATGCGTGGCGAGGCAATCCTCGCCCTGGCGCTCCTGGAAATCGATGCCGCCGCAATAGGAGAAATACGGGTCGATGCGCCAGGGATCGATGTCGACGAGCTGGGCGAATGCGCGCGCCAGTTCGCTGTAGGCGCGGAAGTGCTTGGACTTGCGCCGGCTGGCCCAGCCGGCGTGCCGGGGCGGCATCAGGGTCTGGGCCGGATCGAGGCCATGCAGGATTTGCGGCACACCGGCGGACAGGTCGTTGTTGAGCAGGATGGCGCAAGGGTCGAAATCGTCCACCAGGAGGCGGTCACCCACCCGGCGCACGGGCTCCAGCTTCAACACCTGGCCGTCGGGCAGGTCGAGCAGGAGCGGTTCGGCCAGATCCGGGATCAGGCTGCCCAGGCGCACGGTGAGGCCGGTCTTGCGCAGGATCTCGGCCAGGGCGGCGACGTTCTGCAGGTAATACAGGTTGCGGGTGTGGTTTTCCGGGATGATCAGGAAGCGGGCGGCGGTGGCGCACATCTTTTCCACCGCCACCTGCGCCGCCTGCACCGCCAGCGGCATGAACAGCGGGTTGAGATTGTTGAAACCGCCCGGGAACAGGTTGGTGTCCACCGGCGCGAGCTTGAAGCCGGCGTTGCGCAGGTCGACGGAGGAATAGAACGGGGCGGCGTGCTCGGTCCACTGGGTGCGGAACCAGTGTTCGATACGCGGTTGCGCCTCGATGACGTGACGTTCGAGATCGAGCAGGGGGCCGGAAAGCGCGGTGGTGAGATGGGGGACCATGTTCAATCCTCGGTGCGCGCGAGGCGCGTTCTGGGCTGCGGGCGAATCGTTTGCGGCGTAAATTAGCGGCTTCGTTCCCGCACGCCAAGCGAAATGTTCGACATCGTCCTGTATCAGCCCGAGATTCCGCCCAACACCGGCAATGTCATCCGGCTTGCCGCCAACACCGGCTGCCGCCTGCATCTGATCGAGCCGCTCGGTTTCAGTCTCGACGACAGCCAGCTCAGGCGTGCCGGGCTGGATTATCACGAATATGCCGAGCTCAGGGTGCATGCCGACTGGGCTTCCGCGCGCCGGGCCCTGCCCGGACGCTGGTTCGCGTTCACCACCCGGGGTGAACGCGCGCATGCCGGCGTGGCCTGGCAGGCGGGCGACGTGCTGCTGTTCGGGCCGGAAACGCGTGGGCTGCCGGAATCGATCCTGGCCGAATTCGCGCCTGCCGACCGCCTGCGCCTGCCGATGCGGCCCCACAGCCGCAGTCTCAACCTGTCCAACGCGGTGGCGGTGGCGGTGTTCGAGGCCTGGCGGCAGCTCGACTTTGCGGGCGGAGGCTGACTTTCGGGCGGCGCGGTCGCGAGCCGGGTCGATGGCAGTGGTATTATCGTCGATGAACGTCCAGGAACGCATCCATGCCTTGGTCACCGGCCATCCGGTGGTGTTGTTCATGAAGGGCACGCCGCAGTTTCCCCAGTGCGGCTTTTCCGCCAGCGCGGTGCAGATCCTGCGCGCCTGCGGGGTGGAGGACATCGCCAGCGTCAACGTGCTGGAAGATCCCGACATGCGCCAGGGCGCCAAGGACTATGCAAGCTGGCCGACCTTTCCGCAGCTGTACGTCGGTGGCCAGTTCGTCGGCGGTGCCGACATCATGCGCGAGATGTACCAGAGCGGCGAGCTGCAAAAAATCCTCGTCGGAGCGGTTTCCGCCTGATCGATCGAGCGATTATAATCGTCCGATTCAACCCGGTCCGGGGTGTGGGCTTCGGGCCCGGGCGAGGTTTTAGCCCGCCTCGCCCGGGCAGCAGCCCTTCTGGCTGGGGATGATTCATTTCAATCAGAGTCCGAGGGGCTGATTTGAGTTCGAGCGCAAGGACGTGGTCATGGCTGGGCGGCACAGTGGTGCTGCTGCCGCTGGTCTGGTTCGCCGAGCCCGTCTGGCGGGTGCTGGCCCTGGTCCTGGCCGCCGTCGTTGCATGGTGGCTGACGCGGTCCCGGCCGCTGGCCCCGGCGCCCCTGCCCGAGTCCGCGGCGCCGGGGCCAGCCCTCTCCGGGCTGATCGAGGATCTGGCCAGCGAGACCGGCGAGCAGTGCCGCGAGGGCCTGGCCGAACTCGACCGGGTCAAGGACCTGCTCGCGCAGGCCATCGGCAACCTGCTCGCCAGCTTCAGCAGCATGAACGCGCATGTGCAGGCGCAGCGCGACCATGCCATCGCCATCGTCGAATCGCTGCGCGGCGGCGCCGGCGGTGAGGATGATGTGCGCTTCGCCGAATTCGTGCTCGACACCTCGAAGACCATGGAGGCCTTCGTCGACAGCACGGTGAAGACCAGCAAGATCGCCATGGGCCTGGTCGAGGCCATGGAAACCATCAACAGCCAGGTGTCCACGGTACTCAGCATCCTGGGCGAGATCGAGGCCATCTCCAAGCAGACCAACCTGCTGGCGCTCAATGCCGCGATCGAGGCGGCGCGCGCCGGCGAGGCCGGACGTGGTTTCGCCGTGGTGGCGGATGAGGTGCGCAACCTGTCGCTGCGCACCAACCAGTTCAGCCAGCAGATCCGCGAAAACATGGATGGCGTGCATGTGTCGCTGCAACGGGCGCACGATGCCATCCATGCCGTGGCGGCGATGGACATGAACTTCGCGCTCACCTCCAAGCAGCGCATCCATCACACCATGACGCGCCTGGAGGCGATCAACCTGCAGACGGCGGTGGCGGCGCAGGCCATCGACGCGCACGCCGCCAGCGTGGGCAACGAGGTGAACAGCGCGGTCACCTCGTTGCAGTTCCAGGACATGACCTCGCAGCTCATCGATCATGCCCGGCGCCGCATCGATGCCGTCGCCGCCATGCTCGTCAGCCTGGGCGACAGCCTGCCGTCCGGCCGGATCGCGGCGGGCGAGGATCTGGAACGGGCGCGACGCCAGTTGCGCGAGACGGCCGAGCGGGCACGTGCAAAACTCAACCCGGTCGGCCAGGAAAGGATGGATTCGGGCGATGTCGAATTGTTTTGAACCCTCTTGAACAAGCGAGGAATGCCATGGGCAAGCTAGTGTTGACCGTAGACGACTCCGCCTCCATCCGCCAGATGGTGGCCTTTACCCTGAAGAGCGCGGGCTACGAGGTGATCGAGGCGGTGGATGGCGAGGATGGCGTCAACAAGGCGAAGATGAAGAGCGCCAACCTCATCCTCACCGACCAGAACATGCCCAAGATGGACGGACTCACCCTGATCAAGACCCTGCGCGCCATGCCGCAGTACCGCTCCACCCCGATCCTCATGCTCACCACCGAGTCCTCCGATGCCATGAAGGCGCAGGGCAAGGCAGCCGGGGCCACCGGCTGGCTGGTCAAGCCGTTCGATCCGCAGAAGCTTCTCGAAGTGGTCAAGAAGGTGATCGGCTGAACCGCGTCGCCCGATCCATTCCCGATTGATCCCACCCGCGCGCAAAGGACGGCCATGACCATCGATATGAGCCAGTTCTACCAGGTGTTCTTCGACGAAGCCGGGGAGCACCTGGCCAACATGGAAAGCCTGCTGCTGGCGCTCGATGTCGAGAATCCCTCGCTCGAAGACCTCAACGCCATCTTCCGCGCCGCCCATTCCATCAAGGGCGGCAGCGGCACCTTCGGCTTCACCGACATGACCGGGGTGACGCATGTGCTGGAAACCCTGCTCGACCGGCTGCGCAAGGAAGAGCTCGCCCTGACGCCGGAAATGGTCGATGCATTCCTCGCCGCAGGCGATGTGCTCAAGGTCCAGCTCGAACACCATCAGGGCGGCCCCGAGGCCGATGCCGATGAAGTCGAGTCGGTATGCGCGCGCCTGGCGGCGCTGGCGAGCGGCGGCGCGGCTCCGGCACCTGTGGCCCCGGCCGCTCCGGTCGCTCTGGTCGCCGGCGTGGCTTCCGTCCCGCCCCCCGCGCCGGCGCGCCGGCTCGAATGCGCATTGCCGGCCGAACTGGCCGGCGATCCCCGGGAGATCGAGAACCTGCTCGCCGCGCTGGGCGAGCTGGGCGAATGCACGGTCGAGGAGCATCCGGCCGCCGACCAGCCGCGCCTGTGCCTGCGTATCGAATCGGCCGCCAGCGACGATGCGCTGCGCGAGGTGTTCTCGTTCCACCTCGCCCCGGAGGCCATCGTCCTGCGTCCGGTCGGGGAGGATGTGGAGACCGAGGCCTATGGTTTCTTCACCGATCTGCCCGGGCCGGCAGCGAGCGATGCCGCCGCTGGCGACGATGCCTACGGCTTCTTCGACGACGGTCCCGGTGCGCCGCCAGCCGCCCCGGCGCTGGCCGAGGAAGGCGACGGCTTCGGTTTCTTTGCTGACGCCCCCGGTCAACCCACGGCCCCGGCCGGGCATGCGTCTGAAGCAGCCGCGGCCCCGGATCGCTCCTCCTACGGTTTCATCGAGGGTGCCCCGGGGGTGCCGCCGGGTGTGACGGTGGAGGGCGTCGGCTACGGCATCTTCGCCGGCGCCCCGGGCAGCGAGCCGTCGCCCGCGGCCACGAATGCAATGCCCACCCCCACCCCGGTCGAGACGGCTTCCCCGGCCCCCGCAGCCACCCCGGCCCCCGCAGCCACCCCGGCCCCCGCAGCCACCCCGGCCCCCCGGCGCGAGGCCGCCCGCCCGGCCGCCGACAAGGCCGCCGCCGAGGCCTCCAGCATCCGCGTGTCGGTGGAAAAGGTGGATCAGCTCATCAACCTGGTCGGCGAGCTGGTCATCACCCAGGCCATGCTGGCCCAGTCGGCGCAGTATCTCGACCCGGTCGAGGCGGAAAAACTGCTCGCCGGCATCGACCTGCTGTCGCGCAACACCCGCGACCTGCAGGAATCGGTGATGTCGATCCGCATGCTGCCCATGAGCATGGTGTTCAACCGTTTCCCGCGCGTGGTGCGCGATCTGGCCGGCAAGCTCAACAAGCAGGTGGAACTGAAGACGGTGGGCGAGAGCACCGAGCTCGACAAGAGCCTGATCGAGAAGATCACCGATCCGCTCACCCACCTGGTGCGCAACAGCCTCGACCACGGCATCGAGTCCCCCGAAAGGCGCATCGCCGCCGGCAAGGATGCCAAGGGCACCATCACCCTCAAGGCCAGCCACCAGGGCGGCAACATCGTCATTGAGGTGATCGACGACGGCGCCGGCCTCAACCGCGACAAGATCCTCGCCAAGGCGCGCGAGCGCGGCATCCCGGTCTCCGACGGCATGAGCGACGCCGAGGTCTGGCTGCTCATCTTCGCGCCCGGATTTTCCACCGCCGACCAGATCACCGACGTATCCGGACGCGGCGTGGGCATGGACGTGGTGAAGAAGAACATCGAAGGATTGGGCGGCAAGGTTGAGCTGCAATCCGCGACCGGCTTCGGCACCCGCACCATCATCAGCCTGCCGCTCACGCTCGCCATCCTTGACGGCATGTCGGTACGGGTCGGCGGCGAGACCTACATCGTGCCGCTCACCCTGGTGGTCGAATCGCTGCAACCGCGCCCGGAAGACATCCGCACCATCGCCGGCGAGGGACGGGTGGTGCACATCCGCGGCGAATACCTGCCCCTCATACCGCTCGCCGAGGTGTTCAACCTGGAAGGCGCCGAGGCCGATCCCTCGCGCGGCATCCTCATGGTGATCGAGGCCGAGGGCGGCCGCGCCGCGCTGTTCGTCGACGAGCTGCTCGGCCAGCACCAGGTGGTGATCAAGAGCCTGGAGAGCAACTACCGCAAGGTGTCGGGCATTTCCGGCGCCACCATCATGGGTGACGGCCGCGTCGCCTTGATCCTCGACATCGCCGCCGTCACCCGCATGGGCCTGCAGCTCAACCGCCGCACCTACGGTCTGGCCGGACTCGGCCTCGCGGCCTGAAAGGAGAACCATGGACCCCTCAGACCAGCCCTCCGCAGTCAGCTCGGGCGAATACCTCACCTTCACCCTGGGCCGCGAGGAATACGGCATCGACATCCTCAAGGTGCAGGAGATCCGCGGCTATGAGTCGCCCACCACCATTGCAAACGCGCCGCCCTTCCTCAAGGGCGTGATCAACCTGCGCGGGGTGATCGTGCCGATCATCGACATGCGCATCAAGTTCAACCTCGGCGAGCCGACCTACGACCAGTTCACCGTGGTCATCATCCTCAACGTCGCGAAACGGGTGGTGGGCATGGTGGTGGACGGCGTGTCCGACGTCATCCAGCTCAATTCGGACAGCCTGCGTCCGGCACCCGAGTTCAGCTCCATCCTCGATACCCGCTACATCCTCGGCCTGGGCACCCTGGACGATCGCATGATCATCGTGGTCGACATCGAGCAGTTGATGACCAGCCAGGAAATGGCCCTGGTCGAAGCCGGCGCCGGTTGAGGAGACCTTGCCATGCGCACCAACCTGCCGGTGACCGGCGTCGAACGGGTGATGAAGGATGGTGAGGAGATCACCTCCACCACCGACCTGCGCGGCATCATCACCCACGTCAATCGCACCTTCGTCGAGATCAGCGGTTTTACCGAGCAGGAGCTCATCGGTGCGCCGCACAACATCGTCCGCCACCCGGACATGCCGGCGGCCGGTTTCGCCGACCTGTGGGCCACCCTGCAGAAAGGCAAACCCTGGACCGGGCTGGTCATCAACCGCTGCAAGAATGGCGATCATTACTGGGTCAAGGCCAACGTCACGCCGATCAAGCAGGGGGGTCAGGTGACTGGCTACCTCTCGGTGCGCACCAAGCCCAGCCGTGAGGAGATCGCCGCCGCACAGGCCATCTACCAGGCCATCAACCAGGGCGACACGTCCATCCAAATCGTCGAAGGCCGGGTCGTCCGTGCCTCCGCTCTCGGGAGCTTGAAAATGATGCTTGGCAATCTCACCATCCGTGCCCGCCTGAAGGGGGTGATCGGCCTGATGTCCATGCTCCTGCTGGTGATCGGCGGCATGGGGCTCCTCGGCCTGCAAAGCTCGAATGACGGCCTGCGCGGCGTGTATGAGGATCTCATGGCGCAGAGCAACCGGGTGCAGGACATCAACCGACTGATCCTGCGCAACCGGGTTGCCATCCAGGAATCCATCCTCAACCCCGATCCGGACAACATCGCCCGCGCCACCGCCGAGGTGGAACGCAACATCGCCGAGATCGACCGACTCTGGCAGGCATTCAGCGCCACCGCGCTGTCGCCCGAGGCGCGCCGGCTGGCCGATGCGTTCGCCAACGAGCGGCGCCAGTTCGTCGAACAGGGCCTGCGCCCCGCGCTGGCGGCACTGAAGGCCGACGAGGTGCCGGAAGCCATGCACATCAACGATACCGTGGTGGTCGCCCTCTACGCCCCGGTGGCGGAGAGCGTGGAGACGCTCAAGCAGCGCCTGTTCGACGAGGCGCGCGGCGAATACGAGCGCGCCCAGGGGCGCTACAGCATGATCCTCGCCCTGGCGGGAAGCCTCACCCTGGCCGGCATCGGCCTCGCGCTCTGGTTCGGAATGAGTCTCGCCCGGGCCATCGTGCGCCCGCTCGAGCAGGCCATCCACCATTTCGACCAGATCGCCCAGGGCAACTACAACCACACCATCCAGATCGAAAACAACGACGAGATCGGCCGGGTGATGGAGGCATTGAAGTCGATGCAGACCAAGCTTGGCTTCGATGTCGCCGAGGCCAGGCGCATCGCCGACGAGAACCTGCGCGTCAAGATCGCCCTCGACAACGTATCGACCGGCGTCATGATCGCAGACACCCAGCGCAACATCATCTACGTCAACAAGTCGGTGGTGGAGATCCTCAGCGGCGCCGAAGCCGACATCCGGAAACGGCTGCCCAACTTCTCCGCCAGTCGCCTGATCGGCACCAACATCGACGGCTTCCACAAGAACCCGTCCCACCAGGCCCAGATGCTGGCCAGCCTCACCTCCACCGCGACCGCCAAGCTGAGCGTGGGCGGACGCAGCATGGTGGTGCGTGCCAGCCCGGTGATCAACGAGCGCGGCGAGCGCCTTGGCAGCGTCGCGGAATGGAGCGACCGCACCGCCGAGGTGGCGGTGGAGAACGAGGTGGCGGCGCTGGTGAACGCGGCGGCGGCGGGCGACTTCAGCCGACGCCTGAGCCGGGACGGCAAGGAAGGCTTCTTCCTGCAACTGGCGGAAGGCATCAACAAGCTGGTG